>JBOICE010000522.1:0-7980 GCA_050739815.1 Pseudomonas sp.
TCATCGCCTCCACCGACTACATGAAGCTGTTTGCCGATCAGATCCGCCAGTGGGTGCCGAGCAAGGAATACAAGGTGCTCGGCACCGACGGTTTCGGCCGCAGCGACAGCCGCAAGAAACTCCGGCACTTCTTCGAAGTGGACCGTTACTGGGTCGTCCTGGCCGCACTGGAAGCCCTGGCCGACCGTGGCGACATCGAACCTAAAGTGGTGGCCGAGGCCATCGCCAGGTTCGGCATCGACCCAGAAAAACGTAATCCCCTGGACTGCTGAGGAGACGCATTGTGAGTGAATTGATTCGCGTACCCGACATCGGCAGCGGTGAGGGTGAAGTGATCGAGTTGATGGTCAAAGTCGGTGATCGCATCGAGGCCGACCAGAGCCTGCTGACGCTCGAGTCGGATAAGGCCAGCATGGAAATCCCCGCGCCCAAGGCCGGGGTGATCAAGAGCCTGAAAGTCAAGCTGGGCGACCGTCTGAAAGAAGGCGACGAACTGCTGGAACTGGAAGTCGAAGGTGCCGCCGCAGCGCCGGCCGCCGCGGCCGCGCCAAAAGCCGAGGCCGCACCAGCTGCCCCGGCCACAGCCCCGAAGCCGGCTGCCGCACCGGTTGCCGCTACTGAGTCGGTGCAAGACATTCACGTCCCGGACATCGGTTCTTCCGGCAAGGCCAAGATCATCGAATTGCTGGTCAAGGTCGGCGACAGGGTCGAAGCCGACCAGTCGCTGCTGGTACTGGAGTCGGATAAGGCCAGCATGGAGATCCCCTCGCCAGCGTCTGGCGTGGTGGAAAGCCTGAGCGTCAAGCTGGACGACGAAGTCGGCACCGGCGACCCGATTCTGAAACTTCGGGTAGTCGGCGCGGCGGCTCCCACGCCAGCCGCACCGGCACCGGCTGCCCCAGCAGAAACACCAGCAGCCGCGGCCACACCGGCGGCTGCCCCGGTCGCCAAAGCCGAGCCTGCGCCCGCACCGGTGGGCGCACCGAGCCGGGATGGGCGCCGCGTTCACGCAGGCCCGGCAGTGCGTCAGCTGGCCCGCGAGTTTGGCGTCGAGTTGGCAGCCGTCAGTGCCACCGGCCCGCACGAACGCATCTTGAAAGAAGACGTGCAGGCGTACGTCAAAACCATGATGCAGAAAGCCAAGGAAGCACCAGCTGGCGCGACGGCGGGCGCGGGCATTCCGCCCATCCCAGAGGTCGACTTCAGCCGCTTCGGTGAGATCGAAGAAGTGCCGATGACCCGCCTGATGCAAGTGGGCGCCAGCAACCTGCACCGCAGCTGGCTCAACGTTCCGCACGTTACCCAGTTCGATTCGGCTGACATCACCGAACTGGAAGCCTTCCGCGTCGCCCAGAAGGCCGTGGCCGAGAAAGCCGGCGTGAAGCTGACCGTGTTGCCGCTGCTGCTCAAGGCTTGCGCGCATCTGCTCAAGGAGCTGCCTGACTTCAATAGCTCGCTGGCGCCGTCGGGCAAGGCCATCATCCGCAAGAAATACGTCAACATCGGCTTTGCCGTGGACACGCCGGAAGGTCTGCTGGTGCCCGTGATCAAGGACGTCGACAAGAAGAGCCTGTTGCAACTGGCTGCCGAAGCCGCCGAACTGGCGGAAAAAGCCCGGAGCAAAAAGCTCTCCGCCGATGCCATGCAAGGCGCCTGCTTCACCATCTCCAGCCTCGGTCACATTGGCGGCACCGGCTTCACGCCGATCGTCAACGCGCCGGAAGTGGCGATCCTCGGGGTGTCGAAAGCCACCATCCAGCCGGTCTGGGATGGCAAGGCGTTCCAGCCCAAGCTGCTGCTGCCATTGTCGTTGTCCTACGACCACCGGGTGATCAACGGCGCCGCCGCCGCACGCTTCACCAAGCGCCTCGGCGATGTGCTGGGAGATATCCGCACGCTGTTGCTGTAAGGCTCAAGTTTCACTTTCGAGCACGCCACGCTCGTACCTCAGCCCCGCCTTTGGCGGGGTTTTTTTTGCCTCGCGCCAGCCAGGACCATCACCGCCGTCCCCGCGAAGACGGGGACCCAGTCAACAGCAGCGCTCAGCTATCCCTTCTGCAAATTACGCAGCAGAAAGGACAACGCCTTGGCCAACTCTGCGGCGCCGTCATGGTCCCGCCTGATGCTCAGCCAGGGGCCGCCATCGGCCGGGCTCTTGAGTACACAGACCTGCTCATTCAACGGGCAGTCGTAACGGATATAAGGGTCGAGGCCAAACACCGATAAATGCTGGTTGCGCACGGCCAGGGTCATATCCTTCTGCGCACGGGTTTGTTCACGGATCAACAATTCGCCCGGACCGCCGACACTCAGCTGATAAACCAGATCATGCCGATTGCTCTGGCCGACCTGATAGGCCGCGCGCACCGCGTAGCGCTCCAGCAGTTCATTGCTGTGGGCCAGCAAGGCTTTGCGCTCATCGGTGGTCCCGTAGAGGCGCTTCAACTCGCTCAAATAACGAGTCTGCTCGGCACCACTGAGTGCCACCTCCGGCTCCGCCGCATGCAGCGCCGGCGTAGCCAGCAATGCAGCGGCCAGAAATGTAGTGAATAACGCCAATGCCTTCAGCCGCCTTGTCAGTCTCGATTGCATGATGCACCCTTGCCCATCGCTATAGTGAAGTGGCCCATGGCCCCACTCGATCAGCATACTGGAAGCGAGTCGCCCGATGAAAAGCCATACCGATGCCGCCAGCCGTCCGGCGGTCGAGGTTGTGACGCAGTTGCCAGTGCCCTCGCGGCTCGGCATGTTGCGTTTCGAGCGGCTGAATGAGGCGAGCTGGGACCTGCTGTTTCTCGACTCCGCTTGCGAACGCCAACTGGGCCTCGCGGCCAGCGAACTCTGCGGGCTGATCGGCTCGCCCTATGCCAGCCTGATGGAGCCCGAGGCGCGCTACCAACTACACGATGCGATCCAGTTGCAATTGCGCGACAACCCTCACTACCAGGTGCACTACACCCTGCATACACCACAGGGGGCGCTGCACCTGCTGGAACTCGGCGAATCCTTCAAGCAACACGGCCGGCAGTTGCTGCGCGGCTACCTGCTGGCGGCGGACGAGCCGGCTTTTCCCCAAGGACAGACACGGCAAACCGCGCTGCAACTGCAGAACAGTCGCCTGCAAGCCTCCCTGGAGCTGTATCAGCGCTCTCAGGAAGAACACCTGCAGCACCTGATCCGCAGCCGCGCCCAGCAGAGCCTAATCGTGCGCCTGGCGCGGCATCGTTACAACTCTGCTGACCCGCTGCGCGAAGCCGCCGAGCTGATCACCCAGGCCGCCTGCGAGACCTATGCCGTGGCGCGCGTCAGTATTTGGTATTTGCGCGAGGAGCGGCTCGAGCCGGTGGCGCTGTTCTGTAGCGATCTGGGCCAACATGAGCTCCCTGAAGCGATAGACGCCAGCCAATACCCGCAGTATCTGGCCGCGCTGCATAGCGGACGGGCGATAGATGCACACAACGCCCTGCTCGACCCGCGCACCCGCGAGCTGGCTGAAGGCCACCTGAAGCCACGCGGCGTCAGCGCCATGCTCGACGCCAGTGTCCGCGTCGGTGGCGAGGTGGTTGCCGTACTGTGCCTGGAGCACATCGGCCCAGCACGAATCTGGCAGGCCGACGAGGTAGCCTTCGCTGGCGAGTTGGCCGATCAGTTCGCCCACGCCCTGGCCAACAAGCAACGGCGTAGCGCCAACAGCGAGCTGCACTTGTTTCGCCGCGCCGTCGAGCAGAGCGCCAGCGCCTTCCTGCTGATCGATCGGGATGGCCTGGTGGAATACGTCAACCCGAGCTTCACTGCGATCACCCTGTACAGCTCCGACGAGGTGCAAGGCCGCCGCATGTCCGAGCTACCGGCCCTGGAGAACCTCAGCGAGCTGCTGTTCGATGCGCGCTCCAATCTGGCCCAGCACAATAGCTGGCATGGCGAGTTCCGCAGCCGCCGCAAGAGCCTGGAGCCCTACTGGGGACAACTGTCGATCTCCAAGGTCTACGGCGAAAACGGCGAGCTGACCCACTACATCGGCATCTACGAAGACATCACCCAGAGCAAGCAAGCGCAGCAGCGCATCGAACGCCTGGCCTATACCGACAACCTCACTCGCCTGGGCAACCGTCCGGCCTTTATCCGCAGCCTTGCCGAGCGCTTTGCCAGCAGCAGCGACCAGCCCATCAGCCTGCTGCTGGTGGACATCGACAATTTCAAACGGATCAACGACAGCCTCGGCCACCAGACTGGCGACAAGCTGCTGATGAACTTGGCACGGCGGCTACGCAACAGCCTGAGCCCGAATGGCAGCCTGGCGCGCTTCGCCAGTAACGAGTTTGCCGTACTGCTCGACAACAGCGATGTGGCGGCAGGGCAACGGATCGCCAACCAAATCCTGCAGACCCTGGATAAACCGCTATTCGTCGACAATCAACTGATCAGCGTCACCGGCTCGGTCGGCCTGGCCTGCGCACCGCTGCACGGGCAAGACCCCCACACCCTGATGAAGCATGCCGGTCTGGCCCTGCATAAGGCCAAGGCCAATGGTAAGCATCAGCTGCAGGTTTTCACCGAGGCGCTGAATGCCGAGGCCAGCTACAAACTGTTCGTCGAAAACAACCTGCGCCGCGCGCTGACCCAGAACGAGCTGGAAGTGTACTACCAACCCAAGCTGTGCCTGAGGAGCGGTCAGTTGCTGGGAATGGAGGCATTGCTGCGCTGGAACCACCCGGAAAAGGGCATGATCAGCCCGGATCAGTTCATCGGCGTGGCCGAAGACACGGGGCTGATCATGCCCATCGGCAAATGGGTGGCGCGCCAGGCCTGCCGGATGAGTAAACAACTGACGGCGCTCGGCCTAGGCACATTGCAGGTGGCGATCAACCTGTCGCCCAAACAGTTCTCCGACCCGGATCTGGTCGGCACGATCGCCGCCATCCTGCATGAAGAGCAATTGCCGGCTCAGCTGCTCGAACTGGAACTGACCGAAAGCCTGCTGCTGGAAGCGACCGAAGACACCCGCCAGCAACTCAGCCACCTGAAGAGCCTCGGCCTGACCCTGGCGATGGACGACTTCGGCACCGGCTATTCGTCGCTCAGCTACCTGAAAAAATTCCCGATCGACGTGATCAAGATCGATCGCAGCTTTATCAAGGACATCCCCGACAGTCAGGACGATATGGAGATCACCTCTGCGGTGATTGCCATGGCGCATAACCTCAAGCTCAAGGTCGTCGCCGAAGGGATCGAGAGCGCCGAACAACTGAACTTCCTGCGCCGGCACAGGTGCGACATTGGCCAAGGCTATCTGTTCGACAAACCCATCGCCGGCCGCGAGCTACTGGACAGCCTGCGGCGCTATCCTTGCCGACCAACGGCCTGAGGCAGCCGTAACGCCACACCTTGCATTTAGTCTACAAAGACATATCGCCTCAATACTCACCCCCTAAGGAGCCGCCCGATGGTGCTGCGTTCGCAAATTCTGGCCCACAAACTCGACCTGCCGAGCGCCGAACAGGCCTTGCCCGGGCGTGAAAGCCCGATGCCGGTGCCAGACGCCCACTTCGTCAACGGCCATCAATTGCAGGGCCCTTTCCCGACGGGCCTCGAACAAGCGGTCTTTGGCCTGGGCTGTTTCTGGGGCGCCGAGCGGCGCTTCTGGCAGCAGCCGGGCGTGTGGACCACAGCGGTAGGTTACGCCGGCGGCCAGACCCCGAACCCGACCTATGACGAAACCTGCTCCGGGCTGACCGGGCATAGCGAAGTGGTGCTGGTGGTCTTCGACCCGCGCGAAACCAGCTACGAAGCGCTGCTGAAGGTGTTCTGGGAGGCGCACAACCCAACCCAGGGCATGCGCCAGGGCAACGATATCGGCACCCAGTATCGCTCGGCGATTTACTGCACCAGCGCAGCCCAACTAGCCGCGGCCAAGGCCAGCCAAGCCTTGTTCCAGAGCCAGCTCGAAGCCGCCGGCTTCGGCCCGATCACCACGGAAATCGCCGAAGCACCGGCGTTCTACTACGCCGAGGCCTACCACCAGCAGTACCTGGCGAAAAACCCAGCCGGCTATTGCGGCCTGGGTGGCACCGGGGTTTGCCTGCCAGCCTGAGATCCAGGCTGCACATCGGAGGGCAAGGCAGCGCCATGCCCTCCCTGCAAACGCTTAACCGCCAGCTTTTTCCTCGATCAACCAGTCCATCCGCCAGCCGCCCTGGGTTTGCGCCAGCTTCTCGGCCAACCAGGGCATGAGCTGCTTGAGTTCTTCTTCCAACCCCCAGGGTGGGCTGGCGATCACCAGCCCCGAGCCGTTCAGACCAAACTCGGCGCTATCGACGGGATGCACGTACAACTCGACGCGGAGCAGCTTGGGTGCGCCACTCTTGGCCAAATCGTTATAGAAGCGTTTGAGCTGACGCTGATCCTTGATCGGGTACCAGATCGCCGCGACTGTCTGGCGCATGCGGCCGATCGCTTCCTTCAGCGCTTGCGCGCAACGTTGCAACTCATCGGTCTGCTCGAAAGGCGGATCGATCAGCATGAGCGCGCGCTTCTCAACCACCGGCAGCAACGCCCGCGGAATGTGCCAGCCTTCGCCCAGGTGCACCGCAACGCGGCGGTCGTGCTTCATATTGTCTTTGAGCAGACGACCGTCTTCCGGGTGCTTCTCGTTCAGGTGCAGACGATCCTGCGGCCGCGTCAGTTGGCGCGCCAATTCGGGCGAACCCGGGTAGTAGCGCAGGCCGCCAGCAGGGTTGAGCTCACGCAACACGCGCAGGTAATCGGCCGCCAACTCTGGCACGTCCGCGGCGTCCCAGATGCGCTTGATCCCCTCCAGCCACTCACCGGTGCGGCTGGCCTGGTCGCCCTTGAGATCGTACAGGCCGATGCCCGCGTGGCTGTCGAGGTAGGCGAACGGCTGTTCTTTACGCCCCATCAGGGCGATCAGGCGAGACAGCAGCACGTGCTTGAACACATCGGCATGATTGCCGGCGTGGAAGGCGTGACGGTAATTCATTGAGCAATATCCTCGCGGCACAGACCAGGCGAACACCCGCTCACCCAGCCTTAAGGCTGCGCAGTTTACCAGCCACAAGCACTCTGCGCGGCACGCAAACGGCAGCTCGGTTTTGCCCCTTCATCACGCGCCTGGATGTTGCTAGGCGACTGTTATGTGCAGGCCTAGACTCGGCCAATTGAACCCTGACCCTGATTCCCAGCTTGTAACTCCTAGCTTGTAATTCCCAGTTGGTAACCCTGAGGTATGCCGCATGTCCGAGACCCTGCTCAGCTCCCGCAACCTGGCCTTCGAGCTTTACGAAGTTCTGGACGCCGAAGCCCTGACCCAGCGCGAGCGCTTCGCCGAGCACAACCGCGAAACCTTCGACGCCGCTATCGGCACGGCACGCAGCATCGCGGAAAAATTCTTCGCCCCGCACAACCGCAAGGGCGACGAGCACGAGCCTGAGTATGTCGACGGCGCCGCCGTCCTGATCCCGGAAGTCAAACCCGCGGTCGACGCCTTTCTCGAAGCCGGCTTCCTGAATGCCACCCGCAGCTTCGAACAAGGCGGGATGCAGCTGCCGACCCTGCTGTCGCAGGCCTGCTTCGCGCATTTCCAGGCGGCCAACGTCGGCAGCTCGGCCTACCCCTTCCTGACCATGGGCGCGGCCAACCTGATCGAGAGCTTCGGCAGCGAAGAACAGCAGCAGCGCTTCCTGCAGCCGATGATCGAGGGCCGCTTCTTCGGCACCATGGCCCTGACCGAGCCGCACGCCGGCTCCTCCCTGGCGGATATCCGCACCCGCGCCGAGCCGGCGGCCGACGGCAGCTACCGGATCAAGGGCAACAAGATCCTCATCTCCGGCGGCGATCACCCATTGAGCGAGAACATCGTGCATATGGTGCTGGCCAAGCTGCCGGACGCACCGCCCGGGGTGAAGGGCATTTCGCTGTTTATAGTGCCGAAGTTCCTGGTCAACCCAGACGGCTCCCTGGGCC
>JBOICE010000523.1:0-4712 GCA_050739815.1 Pseudomonas sp.
GGCCTGGCGGGCTGGCGTGCCGAAACCGTCGATGTTCACATGGCCCGTCCAGGATGACGAGAAGGCCGCGTTGCATGCGAAGCTCCTGATCTCGGACCGGAATGATGCCCTAGTCACCTCGGCCAACCTGACGTATCACGGTTTCGAGCGAAACCTTGAGATGGGTATTCGAGTTACTGGACGTGCCGCTGCTGAAATACATGACCGGATTGACGACCTGATCCGCGCGGGCGAACTCGTGCCGTGGCGCGATTGAGGCATTGATCAACTTGAACTGCGGAGCAGGCGGACCAAGTCGCGTGCCACAGGAGGGAGCCTCCGCGTAAAGTCGATCTCGCCAAAATCGCTTATGCGAAGGCCGGCCCTTCGGAGGGCCTCACGAATGCCTGTAATGAGGGCCCCGTCGCTCCTACAGCCGTCCATTTCCCGCTGGTAGTCCGCCCACGCGACCGCGTGCGCGAATGCTTGTTCAGCATCGATATTCACTGCCTTGACAATTGTCCATGCAGTCGACCACGGCTCACGAAAGATCAGAAGTGCGGCCATTTCCCCGACTTCCAGTTCCGGCGTCCCTCGGCCTGACGGACCAGCGGTTTCAAGCGGTCTCGGTTTTGTGAGCCCTGGAAGGACATGCCATTCGTGCTCACGCCTGATCGCACAAATGCAGCGGAAATACTTGATACCCGGCGGTCCCACTCGGTAATCGATCATGTACTCGACGGCATGCGGCGGACGAATAAGGTCGTCAGCAACCGCCTTAAGGCATCTTGCATCCTGCCATCGTATGAATCGGTCACTGCCCTCAATGGTCGCTTCACCCGGTGTGAGGCGGGCGGAAGGAGTCCACCTATAGTCACCGGACATGCAAAGCCCGCCTGTTTTCTGCTTCAGTAGATTGTAGCACGCGTTCGCGACCGGGCCCTTCAGCCACATAACAATCCTGACCAACCCGCCGAGTTCCTCCGAAATAGCCAGTGTCTCCGCAACCTCCTCAAGTGGATAGCCCAGGAGGCTCACTTCGGGCGGATACATCGGGTGAATCTCGATGGCGCCAATCTGTTCTCCGGAGACGGCGGCATCGACGCGACGGGTTATCCGTCGCGCGGCAAGTACCTTGTCAATCGTCAGGCGCGCACTCTCGTACTGTCGTAGAAACTGACCAAATTTGCCCGGGATTCGAGGTTGAATTCGCCCTTCGTCTATCTGGTCCAGGATGCCGAGCACCATAGTAAGTTGCGCAGCGGAGAGCCTCATTGAACTGTCAGCTCGGGTGGGCCGCACTCAATATGGGCTTTCGGATGCCTGAGAAGTAGTCGCTCGCGCAATGTTCGCTGTGCAACGGGTTCTCCGTGTACCAGTGCGATGTGCTTGGGCCGCATGCGGCTCGCATATTCCAGCAGCCCGGGCTGGTCGGCATGCGAAGAGAGACCCACCTTCTCGGCTGGCACTGCCGCCCTGATTTCTATTGTTTCTCCGTTATCGTCCAAGAGTTTAGCGACTCGTGGGCCAGCACCAACGTCCGTCAGCAAAGCCCTGCTCGGCGCGCCTTCACCCTGAAATCCGCTGAAAATGATCCGGTGGCGTGCATCGGGTAGAAGACGACGTGCGTATTCAATAACTGGGCCGCCCGTCATCATTCCTGAGGTGGTGACAATGATGGACGGAGTGGATTGAGCGTTGAACGCGATTTCGTTCCGCTCCGAGTCCCCATCGACCGCATTGAAGCCCTGATAGTCCAAGTTGAACTCACCATGACGTTGGTAAATGGCGTTGATGTCCTTAATCATTCCATCGACATGCACAGGAATTGAAGCGGGAATCCCACCAGCATCTCGTGCTGCCGCGATCACACTCAATATCTCCTGCGCTCGTCCGAGTGCAAATGATGGCAGAATTACTGAGCCCTTTTTCTCCTCTACAGTGTCCCGAATCAGTGATATCAGTTTGTTGCGACTGTCCTCAAGTGGCTCATGAGGTCGATCACCGTAAGTTGACTCCAGAACAAGGAGGTCGATCTCGCCGAGCTCCACAGGCCAGCTTGCGGCCGATACCGTTTTCTGGGGAAACGAGGCAAAATCACCTGAGAAAAACGCTCTGCGACCGCTCTCGTCCTCGATGAGGACACTCGCCGCACCTAGAATGTGTCCCGCTCTGTAAAACGTGACACGAATATCGCCGAACAGCCCTTCGACTACATCAAAGTTGCACTGGACAGCGTGCTTCCAAACTCGTTGCACATCTTCGGCCTCATACTTCTCCGTTATGTTCCTTGTATCGCGGCTAAACCGCGCACGTTGGCGTGCTTGCGCGGTCTTGCGAACGTAATGACGCCGGCAATCGTCGAGCATCACAGGAAGAAGCTCCGATGTGGCTGCGGAGCAATAAATGCCGACGTTCGGGAACCGCCGCATAAGTGCCGGTACCCAGCCCACATGGTCTGTGTGGGCATGGGTTAGAATAAGGCCGTCGATACTGTCGATACGCTCGATCTCCGGATGAAGATCATCGGAGTTGCTGACTCTAATCCCGCAATCGATGAGAATTCGGTGCTGTCCCAGCTCAAGGAGGTAGCAGCTGCGGCCTACCTCGCCGGAGCCGCCTAGGGTAATCAGTCGCATAGGCGCTCTTGGTCTAAGGACAGCTGGCGGCGGCTCTCGGTGCTGCGGATATGCCTCAAGGAACGCCCTCTCGAGGTTGCGGTGAGCTGTTAATTCGGCGTCCGCCCGTACCTTGTCGGCGCCCGAGCTAATCAGCCGCTTGTCTTTTTTCCGCTCCTCTTCCTTGCGCAGAAACATCGAAACAGCTTCTGAACCCTCCGTGCTCTCGAGCTTGAGTTTCAAGCGCTGTACTCTACCACGCTCAATAGCAAGCTCGCGTGCCAAATCACTTCGTTCCAATCCCAGAGTTCGAAGATCCTCTTTCCGCTGGTTCAGGTCTCGAAGCAGATCACTGTTGATTCGCGTGCCCTTTTCGGCAGCGCTCTTATAGGTCTGAAGCGCGCTATTCGTCTCTCGGAGTTGCTGATTGAGCCGAGCCGTTTCCTGGTCGAGGGCTTGATACTGTTGTTGCGCGTTCACCAGATCCTGCCTTGACTTCTGCACTGCACGGTCCCTCGTCAACACGTCCCGCTCAAGTTCCTTGATTCTTTCCCCGGCCTTCTTAAGACGCTTTTTTGCGTTGCGGATTTCACCTTTGGATGACTTTGGCCTGGTATCAGCAGGGATATCGGGCTTGGCGCCGTGTCGCGCAACCCCGCCAACGATGAGCGGCACAAGGCTGCAAAAAAGAGTTTCAGCGTGAGGACCGTTGAACCTGGACGCCCAAAGCACAGCAGCAAGCGTGCGGGGCCCATCAGCACCCAGTTCATTCAGAGCATCACTCAGCTTATCGCCCTTGAGCAGTTCTCCAGTCGAAATCTCTTCAGCGAGCTGCTCGTTCTTATCGAGTATCCACTTGCGGACCCTGTTTACAAATTCGTGATCAGCGTGCGTCCAAAGGACTTTGTGTACATCATTCCTCGCTTTGCGAATCGTGACAGGGCGCATCTTTCGATAACGCACGAGTGGTGGGGGCATGTGAACACATTGCAGATTCTGGCATTTCTGCGCATGATATACGAGTTCGTCAATAGCTAGCCCCACTGGAATCTCAAGAACAGTCGCCGGGACCGTATCGGGCCCCAACGGTCCATCGGGAATTCGATTGCCTAGCGCTAATCGAAGAATCGCGTGCGCTGGTCCCAGAGCAGGGCCCGACGGCTGCTCAGCGGCCTCGGTACCATTACCCTCTGGCTTCGGCCGATCGTCCGCCGGTAGTTCAGTGTCCATCGTAGAGAATCCTGGGCTGGCGTCCACAGTGCCCATGGACATTGGGACGCCTTGACGATTTCTTCGGGAGGCCTTGGACGCGTCTCAGCACGTCATTGCGCCAAGTCCAATCATGCGTCAGCTCAAATCATAACAAACCCCACTGACAATGGGTGGCCACCACGCTACCAGCCTGGGGATCACAGCGAACGCCGGTAAGAGCTTGTCTCAGACTGCCGTCTCTCGTAGGAAATTATCCAGCTGAGACAGCAACCGCGCCGGTTTCTTGATCTGACACTCCCATACGACCAGCACCGTGTAGCCAAGGCGGCGTAAGGCGCGGAGATTCCTCACGTCTCTCTCCTTGTTTGAATGGAGCTTTGCACGCCAGAATGATGCCCGCGTTGCCGGCATCACCTTACCTTCAGCACAAGAGTGCCTGTGCCAAAAACAACCGTGCACGAAGATCGCCTGATGTCGTGAACGCATGACAATATCCGGCCTTCCCGGCAGATCCGATGCATGTGTCTTGAACCGATATCCAAGCGATTGTACCAGTCTCCGGACAACGACTTCGGGAGTCGTGTCCTTTCCGCGGATTCGTGCCATGCATCGACTGCGCTGCTCCTGAGTTAGGACATCTGTCATAAGTCAACCAAAGCAACTACGCTGGGCGGATGGAGAAGCAACGCCGGCCTCAACTCTTTTCCGTTGGACTCCACTGTTTCCGCTGCAAAATGGCGATGCGTGAATCCAGATCAACTCTTTACGAGTGACCGCACGATAGCTCGCATCACAGGAGGACACACGGCGTTCCCGATCAAGTGGATTTGGTCCCTGCGCGGTCCGTCTCCTACCGAGAATGCCTTTGGCATACCCATGGCTTTCTTCAGCTCAGGCACTTGT
>JBOICE010000524.1:0-4036 GCA_050739815.1 Pseudomonas sp.
GGGCAAGCCGGTCCGGGCACTCGACTCAACTACGTGGTTCCGATTGGCACAAACGGTAGCGCGGGTCTGCTACTGCCTGTCGCGGTTGGAACCGACATCAACCGACCTCCGGCACTGGCATGTTACACGGGCAGCGTGACGAGCCCAGCGTGGCTCAAGGTTGCGGATGGTTTCTCAACCACGAGCACGTATTGCGGACTCGTGTTCGGTTCGGGCCAATGGACCGTCGTCTTGAACCAGGGAATTCCAGGCTGGCTCGCTGCGTTTGTCGTGGTCTACTGAGTGTGCCATGCCGCCCGCACTCAAGAAGAGCCGCGTTACGTACTGACACTCAAACATGAGCGAGCCATCTCGGAGCCTGGAAACGCGCTAGACCGGCAGCGCACAAATGTTGCGCCCCGCGTCCGCGTGATCCGGCGCTGAACGCTACCACCGAGTGACCTCACGTTGACGAACCCAACCATGAGCACAAGATTATTACTGGCTTCCCAGTACTAGGGATCCCATAATCAGGTGAGCATCGCGCGTGATGGGTCGAAGCATGATGAGCACCGGCCTGCAGTTGGTCATGCTGGCCGTGGGCGCGAACGCGCTGGCTGGCTGCGGCGAGTCGAGACAGTCGCGGGCCGTGGTTCGGGACAGTGCAGGCGTCGTGATCGTGGAGAATGCGCAGCCGGACTCGGCGGCGGTAACGTGGTGGCAGATCTCGGCGGCTCCGGACCTTGACATAGGCGCGGTTGAAGGCAGCGAATCGGAAACGCTGTTCCGGGTGACGGACACGAAACGGCTGAGCGATGGGCGAGTGGTGGTGGCGAATTCAGGAGCTGCACAGGTTCGTTATTACGATAGCGACGGCAAGCTGGACACGATTGCGGGCAAGTCAGGTGGAGGTCCGGGCGAATTTCAGCGCATCACTCAGCTGATCGTGCTGCCCGGTGACAGTGTGGTGGTGCAGGATCCGCCCGCCCGGCGGATGACACTGCTGGACGCGCGGGGTCGCTTCGTGCGCAATTTTGGCGTGGACGGCGTGCTGGCCACGATTCTGGGCCCTGCGCCGGCGGGCGGCTGGATCGGCACCCTGCGGTACCGGGGCGAACCGTCCATGACGGGCGGGAATGTGCGGCAGGATCTGCTGTATGCGCTTGTTACTTCCGATGGCAACGCGGTAACGGATACGATCGGGCGTTTTGCCGGCAACGAACGGCACATTCGGATTACGCAATCGGGCGGACAGATCAGCTCGATCAACATCTTCGCCCCGCCATTTGCGCGCAGCACCACAGTTCGGCTGCAGGGCGACGCCTTGATCGTGGGAACACAGGATGCGCCCGAGCTGCGTGTCTACGGTATTGATGGCGGGTTGCGCCGCATCATTCGTACGGGCGCAGGCCAAACGCCGATAACCAAAGATCACATCGATCGCTTCATCGAACGCGGCGTGGCCGGATTGCCGGAAGACCAGGCCAATTCCGTGCGTCAAAACATGGCGACACTTCCGAGCCCGGATTTCCTGCCATCGTACGGCACGTTCCTGATCGATCGTTCCGGCAACCTGTGGCTGCAGGACTACCCGGGTCTGCAGGATGCCCAGCGCTGGAGCATCTTCGATCCGGAGGGCAGCCTGCTCGCGCGTATTGCTCTGCCCGACCGGTTCACGCCCTACGACATTGGTGCGGACTGGATCGCGGGCAAAGAGCTCGATGAGCTGGATGTCGAGCACGCTCGCGTTTACTGGCTGACACGCTCGCGTTGAGACGCCGGGCACTAAATTGCCCCTCAGGTGCGGCCTTCAGCCATTGAACGGATTGAAGTGCTGGCTGGCTTTCCGCTCACGATTGCCCACAGGTATACTCCACACAGTCAGTGTGCCCAGCAACTACCAGAATGCCACGAGCGCGGAACCAGCGTTCGATTACGCGCCGGCCGCGCTAAAGCGGCGCATACTCACGAAATTCGCCGTAAGCGCGTGATGGTGGACCCAGGTCCTATCGCCCGCCGCACCGAGCGGACGATAGGATGGCCAAAAACGAATCGAGGTCAGGTGAGTAGCGCCATCACACGACTCGGACCAAGAACTTGGAATCGCCGCGCAACCCGCCCCCGGCAATCGAGTGTAAGAAGGATGCCTTCGTGAGCGTTGAACTTTACTCGTGCCGGATTCTTCCGCAGGATTCCGGCGAGTTTCGCTGGTGCGCCAAGGGCCTTTGTTATTTGTGCATTGAGACTGAGACTAGTCTAGCGAGCTGATCCTCACAGCGACTTATTTCCGCTTGGTGGAACATGGTGCACTTTCCATAGAAGAGCGTACTGGCGGGGGAGTGGTCATTTTGAGTCCACTGGGTAGTCCCACCGGAGATCACATTGAAATTGTGAACCTTACCTTCGGGATTGTAGCCGGCCTGGGAGCAGTCCAGCGAGCCGATGTTCTGATCAAAGCAGACCCAGCACGCGCCATCCCCTCCGATATAGGCTCCTGCGCACTTACATCCGCCCTGACAAGGAATCCCCCGACGGCAACGATGAATACTCGTGAGAGTACGCGCACTGCATCCACTGATACACTCATGTTCCTACCTCCGCTGTGGTTGAGTGGGTCTGGAGAGGTTGATGCTCCATATGCTGAAAACGGTGTGCCCGTCAGCAGCCTCTTCCTGCACGAGTAGGTGCTTCCGATCGGTGAAACCCAACACGATTCGCTTCTCTTCCACGACATTCGCGAAGCGTTGTCCTGTTCTGGCGTTGACGGCGACGAGGTAGGGTGTCCGGCGAGTCAACCATTCCGAAACTGGAATAACTTGGGCGATGCCTTCGCTCCTGCGCGCCGGGGTGCCAAGGGAGAAAGGACGGTGCCGATAGAAGACCAGCCAGAGCGTATCCGCTACCAAGGAAATGTCCACCAATTGGCCGGCTCTTTGAGAATGGTTGCCCGTTTTCACAGTCTCGTGCAAAAACGGTAGCGTCACGTCCAGCAGGGTACGACTTCTGCCATCGCGACTAAACCGGTACGTTGATAGATCCTCACCGTCGCTGACGACTACGCTTGATTCATTGACCGCTATCCGAGTCAGAATGCCATCCGAGGCGAGCGCACCCCAGTTTGATAGGGTGCGGCCCGCGAGATCCATTCGAACAAGTGGTGCGTACCGAGTGTTGAATACTGGCGTTTGCACCGTCAGCAGTTCAGTTGCACTGAGGAATTGTGCTGCGTGAAAAGAGCCATTCGCCATGAATCGACGTCCGTACAGCCCTGACTGACTGAAGAGATTCACAGAGGGGCCCGATGCTACGGCGAGCGAGTCGCCAGGCCATGCAAATAGGAATGATATCTGGCCTTGTTCACCGGGCCCTTCGCCCGTGCGTCCGAAAGTTCGAAGGAAACGGCCAGACGGGTCGTAAATCGCGACCGCGCCAGGCTGGGAAATCGGGGCGACATAGTACTGACCATTGGAAAGTCGTACGACTTTGGAGCGTGGCATTAGATGATCGTCAGGACCCAGCCGCGCGACGAGGGACGTTGTAATTCGGCAGCCACGACATGCCTGGCCATGACTCGAGGCAGGAGCCAGAGCAAGGGCGACCAGGATTGTCGAGATCGCGGTGGAAGCTGCAGAAACATGATTCATCACGCCCTGCGCATTTACGTGCCAAGGGCCACTGTTAAGGCAGGAGTAACGCACTGGACGCTGTTCGTCCGAGTCCCCCAAAATCGGCCGTTTCGCGGAAGGGCTCGGACAAGGCGCCACGTTGCCCCTTGTGTAGAACGCCTTCCCTAATCGCAGGCATTGGCCGTACCCCTAAGAGGGTGTTCACGAAGGTGTTGGGACCCTGTTGGACCCCGCTGCGGCCTCCGCCCCGGCCAGCAGCTGGTCGAGCCTGGCCCGATCGAGATAGCGCCCGTTGAGCACCACCGCATTGATGCGGCGCACGTTTCTGATGTCGTCCAGCGGATTGGCGTCGAGCAACACGAGATCGGCAATGCGGCCGGCCTGAACGGTGCCGAGGTCTCTGGTACGACCCAGGGATTCGATGCCGGTGA
>JBOICE010000525.1:0-4283 GCA_050739815.1 Pseudomonas sp.
TGAGGAACGAAAGGCCGAGCGTCCGGGCGCGGTGCCGGCTCACGTTGCCAAGGCGTTGAAGCCGGGTCTGCTGCAGGAACAACTGCGCTTCCCGGTGCCCACTGAAGAGCAGCTGCGCGGGCTGCCGCCTGAATACCGCCGTTTGATCCTGGACTATGTCGAACGCATTAACCGTATGCCGGCGCCGGCCCAGAAGCGGGAGAATAAGTGAGGCATTCCGTTCTGGTGCTGTTGCTGTGCAGTACGACCGTTTCGGGTTTGAGCGCACAGGCGACGCAGCCTTCGGAGCTGCAGCAGCTGCGGGATGCCGTTGCGCGGGAAACAGCAGGTGATTTGCGGGGAGCGGAGACCATGCTCCGCTCTGTTCTGAGTCGCAATCCACAATCCCTTAGCGCGCTCCTTTCATTGGAGCGTGTGCTGAGGATTCAGAACCGGCTGGGCGACGTAGTCCCCGTCGTGGAGCAGTTGCTCAAGTCAGATCCCGAGTCGGCCATGGGGCATCAGATTCTGGTGCGGGCGTATTCGTCGCTCAATCAGGTCGAGGATGTGCGCAAGGCCGGCGAGGCGTGGATCAAGGCCACACCGAAGCTGGAAACACCGTACCGGGAGATTGCGCGCGTCTGGGAATCGCGCGGCGACTACGCCCGCGCGGTACACTACCTCGAGCAGGGTCGAGGCCGCATTGGCCGCCAGGATGCGCTGGCCCTGGAGCTGGGTGATGTTTATGCCGGCATGGAAGAGTACGCACGCGCCGTTCGTGAATGGGACCGTGCGATAGGTCCGGATGCGCGCGGGTTCATGCTGGTTCAGCGGCGCATGTCACAGCTGCGGGATGGTGGCGCGGTCATTTTGCCTCGGCTCATTGAGTCGCTGCTTCGCTCACCAACCAGCACTCCGCGCAAACGTGCGGCCGCGCAATTCGCGATTGATGCCGGATTGGGGCCGCGTGCAGAGGAAATTGCCAAAGGCCTGGTCAATGAGCTGAACAGTACAGAGCGCCAGAGCTTCCTGGTCGAAATCGCGCGGCGTGCGGATGGCGCGCAACTGCCCCGGCTGGCGTTTTGGGCGTATGGTGAACTGGTCCGTCTCAATCCCGACGGCGAGCAGCGCCTGGCGCTGCGCGGCCGGATGGCGGAACTGGCGCTGGCCATGGGAGATACGGCGCGCGCAGCGGAAACCTATCGGACCCTCGAGGGTTCGTACGCTGTGGGCTCGCCCGAGCGGCGGCAGGCAGCCGCGCTGCGCATTCAGCTGACTGCTCGGGAGGGAAAGCTGGCCGAAGCCGAATCAGAGCTGCAAACATTCCGCAGCGATTACCCTGACGCTCCCGAACTGGATGCGATCTCGGCCGCTATCGGTGGTGCCTGGTTCGATCAGGGCGACCTCGATCGCGCCATACAGGCCCTGCAAGGAGTGAGCGGGCCGCGTTCCGGCTTGCTGCGGGGCCGCGTGGCACTGCGTCGTGGTGATGTGGCAGGCGCCAAGGCCGCACTACTGGTCGCGGCACCGGCGCTGCGCGGCGCAGAGGCGACGGATGCAATCAAACTGGCCACCGCGCTGGGCCGCGTATCCCGCGAAGGCGGCGAATTGATGGGTCAGGCGATTTCCCGGGCCAGCGCCGGCGCACCGGGTGAAGCCGTGGCGGTTCTGCTCAACGGCGCGCGCAATCTGCCCGGGAGCGAGCCGGCGGCCATTCTGGAAATGGCTGCCTCCATTGCGGAACGCAGCCAGCTGGAAGCAGAAGCGGAGAAAGCCCGGCGCACGATCATTGGAGATTACGCGACTGCCCCCGAGGCACCGGGTGCATTGCTCGCGCTGGCACGAAGTCTGTCACAAAGAAGCGAGACGATGAACGAGGGGCGCGAATTTCTGGAGCGCCTCATCCTGGATCACCCACGGAGCGCACTGGTTCCGCAGGCCAGACAGGAACTCGACCGCCTGCAGGGTCGCGTTCCCAGGTCATGATATCGGAGTCGCAGGAAGGAAGAAGGCATATGCGCAAACTCGCCATTACCGGGCTCACTCTTGTGTTGAGTGCATCCGCCGCTCACGCGCAGTTCTTGCTCGTGCCAATGGATGGCTCACAAACGAACCATCTGAAAGCGTACGGGCTCACCTACTGGGTGCTCGAGCGCAAACAGACGGCGGAATGGCTGCTCAACTACAAGAACGGCTCTTTCCTGTTGCCCGACCGGCCCGACGTGCGCCGCGAGGCTTCGCTGCGAGGCGTGAGCTTCGAGCCCACGAATGCCAGTCAGGCCGCACAGATCCGCGCCCAGATCGAGGAAAACAACATGGAAAGTGTGATCCTCGAAAAGGCACCCAAGATTGCCGTATACACGCCCACGAGCGCGGCGCCCTGGGACGACGCGGTGACGCTGGCCATGACCTACGCGGACATTCCGTATGACAAGGTGTGGGACCCGGAGGTTTTGCAGGGACGGTTGAAGGAGTACGACTGGATGCACCTGCATCACGAAGACTTCACCGGACAATACTCCAAGTTCTATATCAGCTATGCCGGTGCGCAGTGGCTGCAGGAAGCCGTGCAGCGTAACGACGGGGTAGCCAAGGAATTCGGCAAGGCCAACGTGCCTGCCTTGAAGAAGGCCGTCGCAGAAGAAATTCGACGGTATGTCGCCGAAGGCGGGTTCCTGTTCGCGATGTGCACAGCCACCGAGACCATCGAACTCGCGCTGGGCGCCCTGAACGTGGACATCTCCGCGCCGTTCAGTGACGGCAGCCCGGTCGATTCGGATGCCAGCCGGAAAATGAAATGGGATCGCACCATGGCCTTCCAGAACGGCGAGGTGCAGACGAATCCGGGCGTGAACGCGTTCAGCGATATCGATGGCCACCAGGTAAATACGCCCTGGCGCCAGCCGCTGGGCACGTTTTCGCTCTTCGAGTTCAGCCCGAAGTTCGATCCAGTCCCCTCCATGCTCGTGCAGAACCACGAAAGTGTGCTTCCGGATTTCTACGGGCTCACGACCTCGTTCCGCCGCGACCGGCTCAAGTCCAACGTGATCGTGTTGGCTGAGGAAGAGGGCGCGGCATGGACCAAATACATTCACGGGACATTCGGCCAGGGCACCTGGACGTTCCTGGGCGGGCATGATCCAGAAGACCCGCAGCACCAGATCGGTGATGAACACACCGACCTGAGTCTGCACCCGCACTCGCCCGGCTACCGACTCATTCTGAACAACGTGTTGTTCCCGGCAGCCAAGAAAAAGACGCTCAAGACGGACTAAGATTCGCAGCGGCGCCCTCCGGGGCGCCGCTTCCCGTTTCCGCCCATAGTCACCCTTCCGCCCGACCTGTCAATCCACCTCTCTTCGGTTTACTTTCGCTCCCATGAATCGAGGGGTCGCTCTATCTGAGCAGGCTGCCGCCTGCATCAGGCTCGAGATCGAGCGCGCGCGCGGAAATGAAGTGTGTTTTGCCGCGGCGGTTAATGCCGACGGGCTCATCGAGTCCGTGTGCGTCGTAGCACGCGGCACCAGCACGGAAGTGCTGGCCGCTCTGGATAACGCTCCGCATGGCTCACTGGCGATTCACAACCACCCATCCGGACTTCTCGATCCGTCCCAGGCGGACATGCGCGTTGCGGCGGAGCTGTTTGACCGCGGAGTCGGGTTTGCCATCACCGACAATGCGGCGCGCGAGTTGTACGTGGTGGTCGAGCCGCCTGCGGTTCGCGAGGTCAAGCCGCTCGATCCGAAGGAGGTCGACCAACTGCTGGGTCCGGGCGGCGTCATGGAGCAATGGCACGGCGCATACGAAGACCGGCCAAGCCAGAGAGAGATGACTCGCTCGGTGGGTCGCGCGTACAACGAGCGCAGTATCCTGATTGCAGAGGCCGGTACCGGGACAGGGAAATCCGTGGCCTATCTCGTTCCGGCGATACGCTGGGCGCAACAAAACAAAGAGCGCACGGTCGTTTCCACGAACACGATCAACCTGCAGGAGCAGCTGGTCCGCAAGGATCTGCCGCTGCTTCAGCGTGTGCTCGGTGATTCTTTCCGCTTTGCCCTGGTAAAGGGGCGTCACAACTACGTCTCGATTCGCAGGGCGCGGCTGGCCGCCCAGGGCCAGACGGTGTTGTTCGACGATGACCAGCAGCGCGCGCTGCGCGGGATACTCGAATGGGTGGAAAACACGACCGACGGTTCGCTGCAAGATCTGCCCTTTACCCCGCCACCTGATGTCTGGGAAGAAGTCCTGAGCGATTCGGATGTGTGCCTGCGGGCGCGCTGTCCCCACTTCGAACAGTGCTTCTA
>JBOICE010000526.1:0-3560 GCA_050739815.1 Pseudomonas sp.
ATCGTCGACGTGACGAATTTCGGACTCACGCGCGATCCGGAGGCTCTGTTGCGTATCTCGAAGGCATCAGGGCTGCACCTGGTCATGGGCGCCGGCTGGTATCAGAAAGGACTTCATCCGCCCGACATGAGTGAGCGCACGGTCGAAGAGCTGACGGACATCGTGGTGCGCGATGTGACAATGGGCGCTCAGGGCACCGGCATCCGTTCCGGCATCATCGGCGAGGTAGGCATCAACGGCAGGCCGCTGGTCGATAATGAGCTCAAGAGCATTCGGGCCAGCGCACGCGCCGCGCGCATCACCGGCGCGCCGATGCTGCTGCACAGCTTCGCAGCGCCGGACGAGATGCTGCGTGCGCTCGACATCATCGAGTCGGAAGGCGTCGCGTTGTCCCGCGTGGTGATGGGACACACCGGCGGCGGCCGCGACACGAGCTACGTGAGACGCCTGCTCGAACGCGGCGTGTTCATCGAGTTCGACTACATGGGACAGGCGCCGCTGCCGCCCGCGGCGGACGCCCGGCGCATCGAGGACATCGCCGCACTGATCAAGGCAGGGCATGCCGACCAGGTGCTGGTGGCCCACGATATCTGCACCAAGCCGCAGCTCAGGAAGAATGGCGGCGGCGGCTACACCTACATCTCGACGGTCATCCTGCCTGGTTTGAAAGCAAAGGGCATCAGTGATGCGGACATCCGGAAGATCCTGGTGCACAATCCGCGGCGGGCGCTCACCTTCGTGGCGCCGGCGTGACAACGGACTGAGGAGCCATGGGCGCCAGCCTCACACGTGCAGCAGGCGCCGTGTTTCCCGTGCGAGTGCCCGCGCAATCAGATGCGGGCCAAACTGCCGCAACGGCTCGCCACTGAACGCCGCCGTCACGGCAAGCAAGGCCCGCGGCAACGTCGTGGCCGGAGCGAGACTGGCATACACCGGCTCCCAGTGCGAGCCGCCGATCTTCGGCGCAGAAGTACACGGTACCCGCGCCTGCAGCCGCGGCGTCCGCCTCGAACGCTGCATGACCGCGTCGAGCCGCTCATCCGCGCACACCGGGCCGCCTTCCACCACGCGCACACCGTGGCGCGTCACGAATCCCACCACGGCATCACGCGCCGCATCGACCCAGAACTGAAAACCGGGATTCAGGATTTGATACGATGTCCCGTTCCAGCCACAGCGCCGCACGATCTCGCGGACAAAGTCCCGATCCGAGAGCCTGATGTCCGCGGCGATGTCGTTCTCCATGTTCGCCCGTCCAAGTGCTCTCCGATGAGACGTCAGGCCGCCACTCACACGATGCGATGCGAGCAAACGTACCTGAGGCGTCCGGCTCAGGATTCCTCGGTTTGCGCTTGCCGGGAAAGCCGGATCAGCAGCCAGAACAGCTCGCGCACCGTTTCCGGCTCGAGCGCCTGTTGCCGCGCCAGCGTGGCCGCCCGCCGAACCACCGAGGCCTCCCTGGCAGGATCCACCAGGGGCAGGCCGGCGCGCCGTTTGACCAGCCCGGCCGATTGCGCGGCACGGCAGCGCTCGGCAATCAGTTGGACCAGTGCTTCGTCAATGCGCGCGATTTCCGCTCGTAGCGGGATGAGCTCGCTACATTCCTTGTCTGTTGTGCGGTCCATGATCAATCGCTCCTCTGTTACGAGCAGCCTGGGCGATCACGGTCCGGTGCGGTAATAGAACGGCCCGTGATCGCCACGGGCCGCTGGTGCTGAAGGTAGTTTGGGTCTGGAAGGTTTACCTACGCAGTGATGCGCGCCCCGGCAGCAAGCGGAGAAATCGGAAGCGGCAAAATCGGATATCGCGCATCAACATGGCGCGAAGAATTAACCGGGTGCGGGCTGTTGTCAACCCTTTAGCATTCTCTGACCTGGCGCTCAGCAACTCCCCCGACTCTCCTTCTTTTCGTCCTGGGTTAACGGAACTGTCATTTTGATCCGTTTCAGGCTTCACGTTTGTAATCTATTGAGTTAAGAACGAATGGCTTCTGTGTGCCGGCCGCTTCTGCGCGCGGAAGCGTCCGTGATCTCCCTGCCGTTCTCCCACCGTTCTCCGTGATTGAATCGGTTATTTTGCCTGGAACACCAGACTGCCCGGGAATCAAGCAAAAACGGCGTCCGTGGCTGTTACCGCGGACGCCGTCTTGCTGAGATCGGTCTGCCCTAATCGAAGGCCGCGCCCACCATGATGTTGCGAATCAGCAACCAGGGTGACCCGTGCGAGATGCTGTTGGTCTGCGTGGGCTGACCCTTCGCATCTCCGCCCGTGCCGTGCATCTGCCACTCGTTCGGACCGGTGAGGCCGTCGAGGTTGGCCCAGAAGTCGGTCGTGATCGCGTTGTAGGTGACGTCGGTCACCATGCGTGTGACCTTGCCGTCCTTGATCTCCCAGAAGCAATGCCCACCGAACTGTCCGTTGTAACGCTGCTGGTCGATCGAGTAGCTGCCGCGGCCATCGATGATCACGCCGTTCTTGACGTCGGCGATGAGCTGGTCGCGCGTCGGTGAATTCGGTGGGCCGGGCTCGACGTGGACGTTGGGCATGCGCAGGAATGGATAGTCGCGCCAGGAGCTGCCGAACGTGCAGCCGCGGCTGAAGTCCTCGTTGACATAGTGGGCGGTCTCGCGATTGGTCTGCAGGCCGACGAGGATGCCTTCGCGCACGATCGGCCACGACATCGTCTTCACGCCGTCGTCGTCGAAGCCGACGGTGCCCAGCCCGCGGCTCGTTTTGTCGGCCGTGACGTTGAACAGCTTCGAGCCGTACTTCAACTTGCCGACGTCCGCGAGCTTGACGAAGCTCGTGCCCGCGTAATTCGCCTCGTAACCGACGACGCGGTCGAGCTCGGTTGCATGCGCGACGATCTCGTGGATCGTCAGCATCGCGTGGGCTGGCGAGAGGATGAGATCGCGCAGGCCGCTGGCTCCGAGCGGCTTTGCGGTGCACATCTCGACGGCCTCGTTGGCAACGCGCTCGGCCGCTTCCAGCAGTCCCGACTCTTCGGCGATCTCCCAGCCGCCCGTACCGGCGGGCGCCGGGTAGTTACGCGTGCGCGTCACATCGCCGACGCGCGCGGTCACGCTCAGACTCGGCGACGTCGTGTACAGCTCCTGCTCGATGTAAGAGCCTTCGCTAGACGCGAAGTAGCGCCACTCGTAGCCGTGGTTGGCCGAAGCGTTCACGCTCGTGACGCCCTGCACGGCGCTCGCCCTGTCGACGATCGCCTGCGCCCACGCCTGTTTGTCCGTCTGCGAAACCGTCGTCGGATTCTTCGTCATCGGGGTGACGTAGTTCTCGACGTAAGCCGGTACCGGCGCGAGCTTGACGTCGACCTTCTTCGCAATCGCGCTGGCGCGTGCCACCTCGACGGCGACGCGCGTGATGCGCCGGATCTCGTCTTCCGTGACGATCGGGCTGCTCGCGAAGCCCCACACGCCGCTGTGGATCACGCGGACGCCGAAGCCGGCCGCCTGCCGCTCGGCGTCGGTCGGAATGCCACCGCCCCGGCCTCCGCCACCGCGGCCACCGCCACCTCGGCCTCCGCCGCCACCACGGCC
>JBOICE010000527.1:0-7426 GCA_050739815.1 Pseudomonas sp.
GCCGGTGCCGGTCTCGCCGGTGACCAAAGCAGTGGCATCGACGGCCGCGGCGTGGCGGCCGAAGGCGCGTATGGCCTGAGCTTGCGGGCTGGTGCCCAGAATGCAGTCGAAAGCGTCCAGAAAGCCCCCCGAGTCTGACGTGGCGTGACGATGGCCGGGCCGGGTGGGCGCGGGAATGGCTGCGTGAGTCGCCGGACGAGGTAGTGGACCGGCATGGAACTCGCGACCGGGCCAGTCCGGTACGATTAGCGTCCTGCGTTAAGGCGGGATATGATTTCGTGACATATTCCGGTCAAGGGGGCCGGGCGCCAGGTCGCAACGACCGAAGGGGCCCAATCCCAGGGGCCGCACCACCCGCCCGGTTTTCACGTGGAGTGATTCGTTGAAAGATCGAAACGTGTTCCAGCAGCCAGACGCGGGCACTCTGACGGCGGACGAACCGCCGCCCTCGATCAGGGCACTGGCGGACGACCGCAGTTTCTTCGGTCATCCGCGAGGCCTCTCGACACTTTTCTTCACCGAGATGTGGGAGCGGTTCTCGTATTACGGGATCCGGCCACTGCTCGTGCTGTACATGACCGCCGCCCTGCTGGACGGCGGTTTTGGTTTCGACCGGTCTACCGCGTCATCGATCGTCGGGATTTATGCGGCCTGCGTGTACCTGGCCTCACTGCCCGGAGGCTGGATTGCCGACCGCTGGCTGGGCCTGCGGCAGGCCATATGGTACGGCGGCATACTGATCACGCTGGGCCACCTATCGATTGCGTTCTCGGCGCTCTTCGCCAAGCCGGCGTTTTTCCTGGGATTGATCTTTATCGTCATGGGGACGGGGCTGCTCAAGCCCAACATCTCCGCGATCGTGGGCGATCTGTACCCCGAGGGCGGTTCGCGCCGTGATGCCGGGTTCTCGATCTTCTACATGGGCATCAACATGGGCGCGCTGCTGGGCCCCATTTTCACGGGTGCACTGGGTGAGCGCGTAGGCTGGCACTACGGCTTCGGTGTCGCGGGTGTGGGCATGCTGCTGGGTCTGATCACGTTCCGTCTGCGCCAGAGCTCGACACTGGGGAATCTGGGCACCCAGCCCACGGGCACTCCGCAGCAGGTACGCACGGTCAAACTGTCGGTCGGCATCGGTCTGGCCCTCATCGTAGGCGTCATCCTGGCCGCGATGACCGGCATCATCAACGTCAATGCGGTAGCCGTTGCGCAGCAGATGCGCAACGTGATGCTGGCCATGGCGCTGGCCTATTTCCTCTACCTGTTCACTCTGGCGGGGCTCGACACGGACGAAAAGAAGCGCGTGGCTGTTATTGTCGTGTTGTTCGTGTTTGCCACCATTTTCTGGTCTGCCTTCGAGCAGGCGCCCACCTCACTCAATTTGTTTGCCCGCGACTTCACCGACCGCACCATTTTCGGCTGGGAGATGCCGACCATCTGGCTGCAGTCGGTCAACTCGCTGTTCGTGGTCCTGTTCGCGCCCGTGTTTGCGGCGGTCTGGATCGCCCTGGGCAAACGCGGCCGCGACCTGTCCAGTCCGGGCAAATTCGCCTTTGGATTGTTCTTTGCCGGGCTGGGCTTCCTGCTCATGGTGCCGGCCGCCAACCTGGTGATCGATGCGGGCGGTGCGCTGAAGGTCTCGATGTGGTTCCTTGTGGGCAGCTACTTCCTGCAGACGCTGGGCGAGCTGTCACTGAGTCCGGTCGGCTTGAGCTCGATGACCAAGCTGGCGCCGCGCGCCTACGCCGGTCAGATGATGGGCGTCTGGTTCATGGCCGCGGCACTGGGTAACCTGATCGCCGGTATTGTGGGCGGTCACGTCGATCCGGAAAACCTCGAGCAGATGCCGCGCCTGTTCGTACGGACGACGATGTCACTGTTCGTTGCCACGGCGGTACTGGGCCTGCTGGTCATTCCGATTCGAAATATGATGCGCGAGAGTTCGGTCGCCGGAAAACACTAGGAGGCGGAACGTGCTTGCCAAGGACCAGATCAAGATCATCGCGCAGGAGATCGACCGCACCGCGGAGGAACGCAGCCACAACTGCGACGATCAGTTCGATCGCCAGCAGTTGTGGGAAGTGGTGCGGCGCGCGTCGCGTGCGATCGAAGCGGTGACCGACATGGAAGCGGAAGACCTGGCGCCGGAAGATCGCAGCCGGCGCGCGCGCTACCTGGTCTCCGAGCTGGAAAGCGCACTCGATGCGGCCAAACGCGCCAAGGTCGTCGTGGACTGGAACAGTCACAGGTTGCCGGACGACTTTTAGCGTGCGCAAACTGGCCACTCTGGCCCGGCTCTTTGACAACCAAGCGCTGTACTGCCAACTCATCGTCACTCGCCGATGCAACTTGTCGTGTGGCTACTGCAACGAGTTCGACAAGATATCCCAGCCTGTTGAATACGAGATACTCACCCGGCGCATCGATCATCTGACCGATGTGCTGGGTGTCACCATCATGGACTTCCTGGGCGGCGAGCCGCTGCTGCACCCGCGCATGACGGATCTGGTTGCCTACGCCAGGAGCAAGGGCTGCTGGACCAACATCATCACGAACGGTCTGCTGCTGAGCGCGGACCGCATCCAGCAGTTCAATGCAGCCGGTCTCGATTCCATGTGTGTGTCCATCGACCGCATCAATCCCACGACGTTCACGCACAAGGGACTCAAGCCGCTGCGCAAGCGTCTGCGCATCCTGCGCGCCACGGCCCATTTTCAGGTCGAGACGAACACTGTGTTGTGCCAGGAGACGGTGGACGAGTTCGAGGCGCTGGTGAACGAGCTCAAACTGCTCGGTTTTCCCGTGCGCTGCGGCGTGCGCCACTACGAAGGCAGGCTCGAGCTCAATGATGCCATCCGCGCCAAGTTCGACTGGTTCAACCAGCATTACAGACACTGGCGCATCGCGCCCATGCTGGCACTGCACAACAAGCGGCTGGCAGGGCGCAAGGCGGAGTGGAAGTGCACGGGCGGCTACAAGTTTCTATACGTGGATGAGTTCGGCACGGTCAAGGCCTGCTCGCAGGTGGCGCTGGCGCGGCCGTTAAACGTGCTGGACATGACGACGTCCGAGCTCAAGGCCAACGATACACACAAGCCGTGTGAAGCGTCCTGTGGCGTGAGCTGCGTCATTCAAACATCTCTCGTAACACGGCAGCCCGTGCGCTACATGGCGCGTTGTGTCCAGCACATGATCGCGGCCAGATTGCAGCAGCCTGTCACGTCCGATTCGGGTTCCGCGTTGCCTCCAACGGATGCGGCCGCGTCGATGTGACGCTGCGTCCGGCCGCCGGGTATGAATCAGCCCGCGCCGCCCACTTCTTCAAACGAACGAAATGAAACGAATCCTGATGACGGTGCTGCTCTGTGCAGCGTGCCTTGCGGGTGGCCGGGAGGCCGCTGCGCAAATGACGCAGGCCGACAGTGCGGCCGTGTTGCTGGGTGTGGCCAACCGGTTGCGCGTGGAAGGCCGCACGGCACTGGCCAACTCGCTGGTCGATCTGATCCTCGAGCGCTTCGCCGGCACACCGGCGGCCGCTGAAGCGCAGCAGTTGCGTGTGGCGCTGCGGCGCACACCGGAAGAGCAGGACGGCAAGACCGAGCTGCTCGTATTCTCGACAGTGTACGGAATTATCATGGGCGGGCTGATACCGGCGGCCATGGATGTGGAGTCGGAAGAAGGGTACGGCCTGGGCCTGATCGCCGGCGGGCCACTCGGCTTTCTGCTGGGCCGGGGCATTCTCAACAGCAGGCCGGTGAGTGAAGGACAGGCGCGCGCCATCTCGTTCAGCACGTTCTGGGGCATGTGGCAGGGGCTGGGCTGGAAGCTGGTGTTCGAGATCGGCGACGAAGAGTTCTGTGATCCGTTCACAAATTTCTGTTCTTCCGATACCAGTGACCGCGCCGTGTTCACCTCGCTGATGCTGGGCAGCGCGGCCGGCCTGGGCACGGGCCTGGTCCTGTCCAGGAAACCCATCGCCGCGGGCACGGCTACGACCGTCAACCTGGCTGGTCTGTGGGGCGCGGGATACGGTACGGCCCTGGCACTGCTCGCGGACCTCGATGGTGATGATGAGTGGCTCACCGCCACACTGGTTGGCGGCAACCTCGGCATCGTGACTGCTGCGCTCATGGCTCCGAGCTGGAACCTGAGCCGCGGCCGGGCCCGCCTGATCAGCATTGCCGGTGTGGCCGGACTGCTGGCCGGCGGCGGCGTGCTGCTCATCGCACAGCCGGACGACGAAAAGGTGGCGATAGCCGTGCCCACGGCGACCAGCCTGCTGGGCCTGGCGCTGGGCGTGCACTGGACGCGCAACTACGACGTACGCAATGGTTCGCGCGCACCCGGACCCGGTGGCGACGCTCTGCTCGACCTGCGCGGCGGGCAGTGGTCGCTCAACATGCCCGAGCCGGGGCTGCGCATGATCGAAACACGCGCACACAACCGGCCGGTGTACAGGCCGGGCGTTGCGGTGCCGCTGCTGAAGGCGGCCTTCTAACGCACTGCCGGGCGATCGGGCGATCGGGCGATCGGGCGTGATGGGCGTGACGGGCGTATCGGGTGTGGGGTATCGGGGATGTCGGGACTTCAACGGAGATGATGGTGACAGGTAGCAGCCGCGTCGATTGCAGCGCGCTGGTGGTACTCGCGTCATTGCTTTTGCTGAGTGCGTGCCGGGATGATGATATCCCGACGGACCCGGGCGGAGCGGGCTGGGTGGAGATCGACTCGGATCCGCGCGGAGCGAGCATCTTGGTGGATGGACAGGATCGCCGGAAGGTTACGCCGGACACAGTGCACGGCCTGAGTGGCTTGCACGAGTTCAGCGTGCGGCGCGACAGTGCGGGTGCGAGTTACGGGTATCGCGTGCAGCTGCGCGTTGCGCGCGACAGCGTGGTGCAAATCAATGGTCCGCTCACTCTGCCGCGCTGTGCCGAACAGTGTCCGCTGTTCCGCGAACACACGGCCAGCCGCGTGCGCTTTTCGCGGGTGCCGGCCGGTCCGCTCTTTTACCGTGATGGCACGGGCGATGGTGCGCACTGGCCGAACACGACGAACAACAGCTATGTGTCGACGGGCATTCCGCTCTTCGCGGCATTGCTCGATGGTCAGGCGCCCATCGCCCTCGGCATCTACGACTACAACTTCCTGGCCGGCCGGCCGTTCCCGAGTGTGAGTCCGACCAGCAATCCATTCACACTCAGGCAGAGCTTCTGGGTATTGCCCACGCTGGCGCTGCTCAACGCGCCCACCATGCGCGGGCTGGAAGTCAGCGAAGAAGTGCTGGCTGGAACCGTGGACGACGTGGTCGTGGTACGCGTCGTGTTTCGCAACATCACGACCCGTCCGGCCTACCAGGCCGCGGATCCATTTTCGGTGCCCGACGGATTTCAGTTCCAGGATGCGTTCGTGGGGTTTGCACTCGATCCCGACATCGGCGCGGCTGAAGACGACCTGTTCACCTACGATCCCGAATTGAATGCCATAATCGCCTACGATGGCGCGTTTCGCGAAGACGGATTCCAGTCGGGAGCACAGGCAGCACCCGCGCTGGTCGGGCTGCGCCTGCTGGAAGCACCCGCGGGTACACGGCGCATACTCAACGGCTGGCCCCGGGTCATTGGAGGTCTGAGCGGCGACTGGTCCGCCGGCACGAGCAGCGAACAGAACGGCTGGCACATCCTGAGCGGCAGCACGAGCTACACACCCGATCACGCCGAGAACACAATCGGTTACCTGACCGGGAGTGCCATCAATGACCAGCGCATTGCCGTCTCAGCCGGCCCGCTCAACCTCGCCCCTGGCGACTCCGCCGTGATCCGGATTGCCGTAGCTTTTGCCGAGCCCGCAGCGGGCACATTCACCAGCGGCACTGTAGTGGATTCGGGCGATCCGGGAGCGGCCACGCGGACGATCATGCTGGTCGCGGCCGCGCTGCGCGCGAAGCTGCGCGCGGTGCAGTGAACGGCCGGGCGTATGGGGCGTGGGCAATGCGATGATCCGCGCCCACAAATGCCAGCCAGCAATCTGACTCAGGGAACCAGAGTAATGGTCGAGCCGACTCCGATGGCGTGTTCGGCGAAAAAACCGCGGTTGACTTCGAGTGCTGACTGAAAGGGCAGATGCGGCGAGTACTGTGAGTGACGGCAGACACGTGCGTCCTGGACCTGGCAGGGATCCATGGACAGGATGGCAACCACCTGGCCGGCCGAGTCCATGAACGCGATGTCGAGCGGAACATGTGTGCGGAACATCCAGAAGCCTGCTGTGGAATCCTGCAGCGAATCGTACGTGAACAACATGCCCGATTGTGGATCGAGGCTGCGCCGGTCCATGAGCCCGTACTGCTTGCGCTCCTCCGTGTCCGCGAGCTCCACACGCATCTGGAAGGTGTCGGTGGGCGTGCGTACCTGGATCGTGGCGCTGTCGAATTGAACGAGCTGTGTGGAGGGCGCGGGCTGTCCGGCGTTCTGGTCGTCAGGGCCGCACGCTACCAGACTGGCACAGGCAGCCAGTGCGGTGAGCGTGCGGCGCCAGATCTGGCAGGTTAGCGCGGCGGGAAACGCTGACGCAGTGCGCGCAATTCCGTGACGGCCGCGCGCAACCGGGCGGGCGACTTCGAGAACTCGAACGTCACGCGCTTCTTGCTGCTGCCATTCTCGATTTCCACCCATTCCGCACCACCATCCGCACAGTCGGGACAGCCGTACACACTGTCCATGTCGGCGATGGCCACGCCGTTCAGCGTAGCCTGCAGTTTGCGCCAGGCGTCGGGCGAGATCGACAGCTCCTCCACCCGCGTGGGCTGGCGCGGATCCCAGCTACTGCGTGTGAGCTTGATCTGCCCGCCATCAATCTGCAAGTCCTCCCGGCAATAGCCGGCGCACATGCCGAACGACGTGCCATAGCGGATCACGGACGCCGCGGCCAGGCCATTGGTTTCGACGTCGCCCGCAGATGAGTAACAGGCCGAGGCCAGCAGCGACGCGCTCAGAACGGAATAACGGACCAGGTTACGCATGAAAATCTCCGCATGATTCATTGTATGGCGTCAGTGAAGAAGACGCTCCTGGGAGGGCCGGCTTGCACAACGGCCGCTGCCGCCAGGGTTCTCATGCGGATATACCCTTGTCCTGGGGCCAACGTCACGCTCCGATACCTGGCTGTATCAGGACGTGCGGGTCAGCGACGCCGAACGATTCAACAGGTCGAATACCCGCTCCTGCTCCAGCACGCGCATCCCCAGCCGCTGCCCGGAAACGCCGGGTCTGGCCACGTAATCGTAAATGAGGTCGGGCCCGCTCTCATCGGCCTCGAACCGGCGGCTCACAACGGAGGGCAGCACAGCCAGGGCATCGGCCAGCTCGATCAGGTGTGACGCCACCAGGAAGACGCTGCCCCGGGCGTGGGTCAGCAGCTGGAACAC
>JBOICE010000528.1:0-6001 GCA_050739815.1 Pseudomonas sp.
GCAACACGCACGGCACGGGCTGCACTCTATCATCCGCGATTGCGGCCGGATTGGCGCACGGGCGACCGTTGCTGCGCGCCGTGGAAGAAGCGCTCGATTTTGTGCGACAGGGACTACTGGCCGCGCCTGGACTTGGTAAAGGACATGGACCGTTGGGGATTTAGGCTGAGAGACCTAATCCTTGTATCTATAGGCGACAGAGCCCCAGACTCCGTGAAGGGAGTGACAGCTCGTCCAATCCTGGATTGCGAGATCGTGGAGGAGCCAGGGCGTCACTCCCCTCACTGCGTGAAAAGCCCGTACAGATGAAAGGGGGTCAACCCCGCATTCACAAGGCAGGGCAACGCACGCGCAACCGAAGGAGTCTGACCGTGACCGACGCGTCCGTGTTTGTAGGAATCGATGTTTCAAAGGATCAACTCGATTTCCATGTACGTCCGCTTTCGGAAGAGGGATCGGTCGCTTATGACGACGAGGGCGTCAACGAGCTGGTAAAGAAGCTGAAGGCTTGGCGGCCGGCGCTGATGGTCCTGGAGGCCACGGGCGGAATCGAGAGTCGTTTGGTCGCCGTGCTGGGAAGCCACGGCTTGCCAGTGGTGCTGGTGAACCCTCGTCAGGTACGGGAATTCGCACGCGCGACTGGGGAACTGGCCAAGACCGATCGCATCGATGCGGCCATGCTGTCCCTGTTCGCGGAACGCATTCGCCCCGCGGTGCGGGAACTGCCCAGTGACGCACAGCGCGATTTCGAAGCCGCGCTCGCACGACGGCGTCAGGTGGTCGATATGCTCAGTGCCGAGCGCTATCGCCTGGCCCAGGCGCGCGTCTCCGTACGCAAGCAGATCGAGAAACATATCCAGTGGCTCGAGCGTCAGCTCTCCGACATCGATCGCGATCTGGATAAAGCCATTGCGCACAGCCCGCTCTGGCAGGCGCGTGCGAATCTGCTGCGTTCCGCGCCGGGTGTGGGGCCCGTGTTCTCGCGCACTTTGATCGGCGCGTTGCCTGAGCTTGGCACCCTCAACCGCAAGCAGATTGCCAAACTCGTTGGCGTCGCTCCCCTGGCCGACGACAGCGGGAAACGCCGGGGGCAGCGCCACATCTGGGGCGGTCGCAGTGACGTGCGGGCCGTGCTGTACATGGCCACGCTGGTCGCCACGCGCCACAACCCGATCATCAAAGCGTACTACCCGCAGCTCATCGCTCGCGGCAAAGCCCCCAAGCTTGCCCTCACTGCCAGCATGCGAAAATTACTCGTCATTCTCAACGCCATGGTCCGCTCCGATCAGACCTGGTCTTCCTTCCCACGGGAGGCTTGATTTTGAAGACAGATGCTCCTCCCTTACCGCGAGTGGCAATTCTGCGTCCCCAGTGTCGTTTGCTGACGCCGCAAAACCACCTTTCGACGCCAACAAGAAGGCAGATTGGCAGCTTTCTCGCTGCTAATGAGGAAAATCTGCCACGGCAGGAGCAGCCAGTCCGATGAATTGGTGGATTTGCCTTCTTTATCGAGGACAATCTGCCGCGCTTGGCGAAGCAGCATCGCGAGTGGCGATTTTGCGGCGCCCCAGCCCACAGTGCCAGGACCGGCACCATCGCGAGTCGTCAATTTCGCACCGCCACACCCGCCGTAAGCTTGGATCGGCACCATCGCGAGTGGCAATTCGTCACTTGCGTAGGGCGAGTTTCACCACGCGTTCCACGCCGAACTCGTCGGTACTTACCGCCAGAATGTAGTCGCGGCCGATCTCATAGAGCTTGTGGTCCGCCGGTGTGATCACCGAGCACAGGCGATTCCCGCGCGAGTCGTAGATGTCCCAGTTGTGAGGCGCGTGCAGATTGGGCCGCTGATAGTGCTGCGCCCACAGGTTGCCCTGAAGATCGACCAGGAAATCTCCGAAGAACGGCTTGTTGGCGCGGAAGGTCGCGTTCGGATCCCGCGTCAGGTAGACCTTCTTGTCATCAGCGGTGACCAGTGCGCCTAGTCTGCCGCTGCCAAACGAGCGCAGCAGACGGCCCTCGGCATCGAAAACGCGGATCTGCTCTTTCTCCGTGTCCGCCAGGAAGATGTGGCCTGAACCAGCGGCGCTGGCCAGGCCGCGTGCGTAGCGGATCATCTTGGTTCTGGTACCGCGTTCTGTGGGCTGGATGTTCTGATCCATTCCCGCGAAGGTCCCCAGGCGCGCGGTTTTGCTGCTGGCAAGATCGTGAATGAATACTGCCAGCGAATCCCGGCCTTCTCCGATGCGTAGCCCCGTGCCGGTCACCAGCACCAGCTTCGATTCTGCCAGGTGATACATGCGCAGCACATTCGCAGCGCCTACACTCACCGGGACGTTGCGCAGGTACTTGCCCTGACTGCTGAACAGCGGAAGAGTGCGCATCTGCATCATATCGTGCACGAGCAGAGAATCACCAGGCAACCGGATGACGCCAAGGATGGTGCGGAATTCACCAGGGCCCTCTCCCGTGCGTCCGAAAGAGAAGAGGTGCCGGCCTTTGTACGTGTAGTGGCGCAACTCGCGCGGGTTGCCGTTGGCAATGACGATCGTGGAATCGCGCAGCGTGAGCAGACCTGGTACCCGGCTGAACAAATACTCGGGTGCACCTTCGAGCTCGCCGATAGTCAGTATCGGCTTGGGTTGCACCGTCCAGGGCCGGCTCGCAGAGCAGGCCGTTGACTGTGCCCGACTGGCGGAAGGGACCACCATGACAACCAGCAGCAGGGTCACGCGCAATAGCATTGCGACACCCCCTTTCGCACTACTGCAGTTCTGCCAGCACTCCTCGCATCAGCGATGCAAACCGGTCACTCGCTTCACGGCCGGCGCGCAGCACATCCTCGTGAGAAATCACACCTGGCGAGTAACCTGACGCCATGTTGGTGATAAGGGATATGCCCAGCACGCGCAGGCCACGGGCACGCGCCACCAGCACCTCCGGAACCGTGCTCATGCCCACGGCATCCGCGCCCATGCGCTGGTACATGCGGATTTCCGCGGGCGTCTCGTAGCTGGGACCGCTGCAGGCCAGGTAGGTGCCCTGCACGACGCGCAGGCCGCGCTGCGCGGCCACACGAAACGCCAGCGCCTGCAATTCCCGGTCGTACGGCTCCGACATATCAGGGAAACGGGTTTCACCGGGCTGCACCGGTCCGATCAGCGGACTGCGGTACAGCAGGTTGATGTGATCGTCGATGACCATGAGATCGCCGGTGCGGAAGGAGTGTTTGAGGCCGCCCGCGGCGTTGCTCACAATCATGATCTGCACGCCCAGGTCTGCTGCAACGCGCACCGGCTGCACAACCGTGTCCAGAGTGTGGCCTTCGTACAGATGGTAGCGGCCGTGCAGCGCCAGGCAGGGCACACCAGCCAGCGTTCCACAAACTACGCGGCCACTGTGTCCGGCAACTGTGGCCTCGGGAAAACCCGGAATTTCCTGAAAAGGAATCGAGACGGCCTGCTCGAATTCATCAGCCAGCGCGCCCAGACCGGATCCCAGGATCAGGAACACGCGCGGCGGCATCGCAAGGCGCTCGCGCAGGTAGGCTGTTGCGTCGGTCATCCGTCGAAAGGCCGTCCCAGTGCCGCGGGCGGATTGGAGCGTCCCACCAGTCCGGCCAGCGCAATCAGCGTTACCACGTAGGGCAGCATCTGCACGAATTGTGTGGGCAGCCACTCCATTCCCTGAAGCTGGATCTGCAGTGTTTCCAGCGCGGCGAACAGAAGGCAGGCCAGCGCCACGCGCAGCGGTTCCCAGCGGCCGAAGATGACTGCTGCCAGCGCAATGAAGCCGCGACCCGCGGACATGCCATCGGTGAACTGGTGCTGATCCAGCGCCAGGTAAACGCCACCCAGCGAAGCCAGAACTCCGGACAGGCCCACGGCCATGTAGCGCAGACGACCGACGGACAGACCCGCAGACACGGCAGCCTGAGGATGCTCACCCACCGCGCGAATGCGCAGGCCCAGCACCGTGCTGCGCATCAGCCAGGCAACCACGAGCACACAGACAATGGCCAGCCAGATGAGTGGATTGCCGATCCCGCCGCCGGCCGAGGCGAGGCCGGGAATGCGCGGCGAGTTCGAAGAGCTGTCGAAGGCCAGTTGCAGGAAGAAGCGCGTGATGCCTGCCACCAGCAGATTGATGGCGATGCCGACCACAACCTGATCCGCACGGAAACGCACGCAGCACAGCGCGTGCAGCAGTCCACACAACAGACCCGCGCTCATACCGGTCAGGATTCCTACCACGGCACTGCCCGAGTAGAAGCTGCCCAGTGCTGCGGCGAATGCGCCGGTGAGCATGAAGCCTTCCAACGCCAGGCTCACGACTCCGGCGCGCTCGGCCACCACGCCGCCCGACGCGGCGAACAGATACGGTACGGCAATACGCAGTGTCTGGCCGAGGAAGATGAGCACGCTCACGTGCCACCTCCCTTCCCCATGCGCAGCAGTCGCCGCACTTCCGGCACGGACACGGCCATGGCGATGATCACAGCGGCCTGCAGCACATCAACAATGTCTTTGGGCACCAGCGCGTGAATGGCCAGGCCACCCTGAGACAATGTTGCGAAGAGCAGTGCGGAAAGGATCACGCCCAGCGGGTGATTCCGTCCCACCAATGCCACTGCAATCCCGAGGAATCCTGCGCCGCCGGCAAAACCTTCTTCGTAGTAGCCTTTGTAACCCAGCACGTAGTTGATGCCACCCAGGCCGGCAATTGCGCCAGAAACGACCAGCGTGGTGAACCACACGCGGCCGACCTTGATGCCGCCATACTCGGCCGCGGCCGGCTGCAATCCCACCGCACGCAACTCGTAGCCTGGACGCGTGCGAAACAGCACGAACCAGAGCAGGCCGGCCAGAGCCAGCGCGATCAGCAACACGAAGTTGGCGGCCGAGCCGTGAAACACCGGCCAGGCATCCGCCAGCCGCGCGATCTGCCCGGTGTGCACGCTGGGCGTGCGCAGCGTCTCCGGCACGTGCAGGTGTGAGGCAACGATGTAATTCAGCAGCGCCAGCACCACGAAGTTCATCATGATGGTGACGATTACTTCGTGCGCACCGAACTTTGCCTTGAGCGCACCTGGCACTGCACCCGCCAGTCCGCCGCCCAGCGCCGCGCCCAGCATGCACAGCACGATGCCGATCAGCGCCGGTGTGCCCGCGGGCAGCCACAGTCCGATCAGTGCGGCCATGAAGCCGCCCGCAGCCAGCTGACTCTCCGCACCGATGTTGAACACGCCCGCGCGCAAACCAACAGCGACCGCCAGGCCGGTGAAGATCAGAGTAGTCGCCTTGAAGAGTACCTGCCCCAGTCCCCAGGCGTTGCCCCAGCTGCCGGCAATGAGCAGGCGATATACTTCGGCGGGGCTCTGTCCGAAGGAAAGAATCAGCACATCGCCGATTACCAGTGCGGCCAGCAGTGCCAGCAGCACGGGCAGGATGGTTTCATCCAGGCGACCGCCCCAGGAAGATGTGCCGGCACCGACAGACCTTGTGGCCATCGGCTATTGCCCGTCCGAAGAACGAAGACCCGAACCGTGCGCACCGGTCATGTATTCTCCCAGCACCTCTTCGCTGGCTTCTTCGCGGGAGAGCAGCGCGGCGATCCGGCCGCGATACATCACGGCAATGCGATCGGCCAGCGCCAGGATTTCGTTCAGGTCAGCGGACACCAGCAGCACGGCTTTGCCCGCGGCGCGCTCCGCGCGCAACCGTCCGTGAATCGCTTCTATAGCGCCCACATCAACACCGCGCGTGGGCTGCGCGGCAAGCAGCACGGAGTGCTCACGCGTCAGCTCGCGCGCAATCACGATCTTCTGCTGGTTGCCACCCGAGAGTGTGACTGCCGCGCCTTCGATGCGGCCCGGCCGGATGTCAAAGTCGTGCACCTTGGTGGTGGCATTGCGCGCAATCGCGCCGCGGCGCAGGAATCCGCGCCGCGTGAAATGATGCTGCAGGCCGAGAATCAGGTTGTCGGCCACCGTGTACTCGAG
>JBOICE010000529.1:0-6576 GCA_050739815.1 Pseudomonas sp.
ATACTCGATGTGCCGCCGCGCATCGGCGGCGTTCCTGAGCTCGTAGAACTGGTTGAGGTTGAGCCCCGGCGATCCCTCGAGGTACGGCGCAGTCGCGTCCAGCCACGGCCCGGCGCGTGCGCCGGCGTCGATCGCTTTCTTGAGCCGCACATCGGCGATGCCGTTCACGCTCCCGGCGGTGCGCATCGACGTGACGCCGCCGGCGAGATACAAGCGCGAAAACGACTCGGTGACATTGCCGTATACGCCCGGGCCGGTCGGATAGTGCAGATGCTCGTGAACCAATACGAGCCCGGGGATCACCGATTTGCCGGTGAGATTCATGATCAGCGTCCCGGCCGGTACTTGCGTGGCCGCCGAGTTACCGATTGACGCGATGCGGCCGTCGCGGATCATGATCGTCTGATCGGTCTTCGGCGCCGCTCCGGTTCCGTCGATGACCCGGACGTGTGTGAGCGCGACGGCGCTCGTATCAACGGCGACGAACGGGCGGACGGCGTTCGCAAGCGTCGGCCGCTGTGCCGCGACGGTGGGCGTCACAAGGGCAAGGGCCAACAATCCAACGATCAAGGGTGAAGTAGACGCCGCCGCGCCCTCGGGAGCCGGCCGAAAATCGCGCAACTCGCGCTCGGCGAGGAAATCGCTGATGGCCGCATCGAGTTCGACCGGGCGGTCTTCGAGCACATGGTGTCTCGTCTGGTGGAAGAAGACCGTGCGGACGTTCGCGCCGGCGCCGGAGGCCTGCAACGTGACTGCGTACATGGTGTACTGGTCCAGCTTGCGGTTCATAAACGGCTCGAATGCTTTCCAGCGGCACGACGTGCAGCGAACGAGGAGCAATGTGACCGGACCAGACCCGCGCCGCGCAGCAGCAGGCGCGCGCGCCCGGGAACCGACGGACTTCGGTAGACCACCTCGATAGGCGCGCCGGCGCGAGCCGCCGTGGGCTGGAAGCGCAGCTCGCGCACGGCAGCGTCCACCTGGATCGCGTCGGCACGCCGGATGACATTTCGTTTTTCATCGGTCACCACGGGAATCGTGCTGCGCTGCACTCCTGTGGCATCCAGCACGATGAACTGGCGCGCGGCCATGTCGTAGACCGCCGTCGAGTCGCCACGCAGTGCCAGCGGTGCTGCGTCCACTACATCGGCACCCAGTTCGAGCCGCCGGTGTACGCCCGCCGCAGCCACGAGCGTCACACCCGTGCTGTCCGCTACAATCAGTGCGCGTGACGCCAACTCCCGCACGCCGGCGATGTCTCGGAACTCACCCACCACTTTGCCTTCCGGCAACGTGCGTTGCCCGCTGGCCCCGCCCGGCAGCATTAGCACAAGCAGCATGACCCAGAAAATGAGTTGCAACGGCATAGCGCCTTTCTGTGAATCGTTACTCAAGTGGTTGCAAGAAAGCAATGCGAGAGTGCGAACAGGTCCGCTTCCCACCCTTCCCACCAAGCCACTTCGTGGCGGCGCGCTGTGCGGCGCACAATTGGCACCGGCTGCCACGCAGCAACTGGTGCGGTCAGCGCGCCCTGACGCTGTGGTCTCCGCCTTCGCCGAAACCACTCATACGCGACGTCCGCTACAGGCCGAGCCAATAGGTAGCTTTGATCACCAGAATGTTGTCGCTGGCGCCGCGGGCGAGGTCGGTGAAGTCGCGGCTCAGCTGGAGGTCACCGTTGGGCAGCTGCGTCGAGCGGAGCTGCTGCCAGGCCACGAACAGCGTCGAGCCGGGAAGGTACTCCCAGCGTAGCGCGGCATTGGCCCGCAGAGAGCGGATCGTGTGGTTCTGCTGCGCAATGTTGAACGGTGCGGCCGGACCGGCACCATCAGGATCGACCTGAAAACCGGTATCGACTCTCTGATGGTGCCAGTGTCACGGCCGAAAACATCGAACTGGAAGGTGCGCGGCGCACGGAGCTGCTTGAAGTCACGGAAATCGCCGCTGGCCAGCAGCGGCTGGATGTATGCCTGAAGGCTGAGGTGCGGCGTGAAGACCCAGTCGATACGCGTATCCAGCGCAAGCGACCTGGCCGCGAGTGTGGCAAAGATGTACCTGCGCCCGAGCGTTGCGTTGGAGATCGTGTCCGCTACGGACTGAACGTACTGGGCAGCGCCGCGTCGCCAACTGTAGGTCGGTTCGAAGCGAAGCTGGACGTTGCTGGAGGGTTGGAACCTGGTCACCAGCCCAACGAAATCAGTGCGCCCGCCGGCGGCATCCCACTGATTGGTCAGTGTGGAGCCGATGTTGTAGGTGCGCCGGCTGTCACTGGTGTGTTGCAGCCAGAAGTTGTATGACGGCCAACCGACGTTCTTCAGGCGATCCCCATCGTAATTCCACGACTGCGTCGCAAACGGCCAGATTATGTAGTTGCGCAGAAAACGCCCGGCCTGGTTCTCTTGGTAGTGCCAGTCGAGTTACAGCGCGCGCCGCGCCGCAGAGGACAGGGAACCAAGGTCATTCGACTCGTAACCGGGTGATGTCTCCTGGTAGGTAACGTTCCCCAGCCAGTGCAAGCCGCGAATCTTGGTGAGCGCGATCGCACCATCGTGCCCGGACAGGCTGGTACGCGTGGGGTCGCTTCTGAGCCCGAACAAACGTAGTGCTGTGGATCACAACGACCCCTTGAAAATGACGAGGCTGAAGTTGAAAGAGAGCGGCCAGGGGCTCGTCGATTGGCGTCATTCCGTTCTGAACAACAAGAAGGAGACCCCTATCGACACCGCGCAGCTCACCGGACGGGCATAACGGCGTTCTTCCTGGCATCATGAGTCCGATCGGATTACCCGCATGGGATCGACACGGCCGGCTCGGTACGCCGGCAGGAACGTTGCCGCCAGCGCCGCCACGGCCAGCAGGGTTGGGGCAACCGTGAACGTTACAACGTCCAGCGTGCTGATCTGAAAGACGAAGCGCGCGAGGGTTCTGCTCAACGTCACGGCCGCCGCACCGCCGAGTACAATCCCGGCCATGATCAGCCGCGAGCCGTCGCGCAAAACCAGGCGCTGCAGATCCCTGCCCGTCGCTCCAAAGGCCAGCCGAATTCCCAGCTCGTTCGTGCGCTGGCTCACGCCGTAGGAAGCGACGCCATAGGTGCCGATGACCGCCAGAATGAAAACCAGCAGGGAGAACGAGCTGACCAGCAGCGTCTGAAAGCGCTGCTGCGCGATGGATCGTGTTACGAGGTCTGCGAGAGTGCGCACGTGGTGCACGGGCACTTCCGAGTCCAGCTCACGGACGACTTGCCTGATCGACGGTGTGATCGTTCGCGTGTCATTCCTGCTTTTGACGATCACGGTCATGAAGTTGTACCCCTGCTGTGCGGCCGGAACATACACCGTGCGCGCGGCCTCGCCGTCCAGTCCGGTCGTGCGTACGTCTCCAGCAACGCCCACAACTTCGGCCGAGGCACCGAAGGACAACTCGATGCGCTGGCCAAGCGGGCTTTCAGTGCCCCAGACAGAGCGCGCCAGCGCGTTGCTTACGACCACAACTCGCGGTGCCTGGCGAGCGTCTGCTGTTTCGATCGCACGTCCCGCGATGATCGGAATGCCGAGCAGTCGGAAGTACTCGGGTGCGACCAGTCGGAAATTCGCCCGCTGGGCCTGGTTCTCTTCGACACCCGGCCGGGTAAACGAGAATACTGACGGTTCTTCTTCGAGTGGTGGGGCACTTGCCATCGTTGCGGCGGCCACGCCGGGAAGGCGTTCCAGCCGTTCGATCAGCTCCGTGAAGAAGACGTCTCTGGTTGTCTGCGCGGGATAGCGAGCGGTGGCCGCCATGGGCAGCTCGAGCTGGAAGGTCAGCACGCGTTCCGCATCAAGCCCCGGATCGACCCGCAGCAGGTTCTGAAAGCTGCGCAGAACCAGGCCACCCGCCGTCAACAAGACCATGGCCAGCGCAATCTGTGACACGGTCAGGCCGCTCAGCACGCGACGGTCATCACTGCCGCGCGACCGGCTTCCTCCCTGGCGAAGCAGCGTCATCACCTCGGGCCGCCCCGAACGCAACGCCGGGCCGACGCCCACCAGAACGACGGTTACCAGCGTGGCGATCAGCGTGAATGCGAGCACCCTGCCATCGATACGCGCGTCCATCAGGAGCGGAATATCGCTGGGGCCGAGCGCGACGGCGGCTTTGACCATTCCGAACGCGAGCAGCACTCCCACGACTGCGCCCGAGAGCCCGAGCAAAAGGCTCTCGCCGAGCACCTGCGCACTGAGCCGCAGGCGCGAAGCTCCCAGAGCACGCTGCAAAGCGACCTGCTTCCGGTTGGCGGAGGCTTTGATCAACAGCAGATTTGCCACGTTGGCACAGGCCACGATCAGGACGACTCCGACAGCAGCGAGCAGGAAGAACAGTGCGCCTTTCACATCGCGCACAACCTGCTCGCGCAGCGGCGCGATGCGAATACCCGCGTCGCGGTTTGTTTCCGGATGCACCTCGCCCAGCCGGGTGGCAACGGCAGCCAACTCGGCCTCGGCTCGCTGCAGGCTGGCACCACTGCCTAGGCGACCAACCACGCGCAGTTTCCGGGCTTCCCGGCCACCCGTTTGATTGTCATCGGGAACGAGCGGCCGCCAGAGCTGCACATCGGTGCCCAGGATGTGCACGCTGCGCGCCTCGAGGTCCTGCGGCATGACACCGACCACCGAGTAGGCCACGCCGTTGACCATCACGTTGCGACCGACCAGCGCCGGATCACCTGCGAACTGACTGCGCCAGAGTCCATAGCTGAGAATTGCCCGGCGATGATTGCCGAGTATGCTCTCTTCCTGCTGAAACGTGCGCCCGTGCAGTGGTGACACTCCCAGCACTTCGAAGAATCCCGGGGTGATCCGCGCGACAGACACACGTTGTGGTTCGGTCCCGCCCGTGAGATTCACGTCGCCGTTGGGAAAGGTCCAAACGGCAGCCATCCCAGCGAACCTGCGTGACTGTTCCTGCCAATCGTGAAAATCCGGATATGACGCGAAGCCCTCAACCAGCCCCTGACTGGGCGCTGTGCTCCATATCGAAACCAGGCGCTCCGGATCCTGGAAAGGCAGCGGCTTCAGCAGGACTACATTGATGATCGAGAAGATGGCGGTATTCGCACCGATCCCCAGCCCGAGCGTTACCAGCGCCACCAGCGAAAAACCCGGACGGCGCAGCAATGACCGAGCGGCCATGCGGAATTGGCCGCGGAGTATTTCCAGGCTGCTCATGGATTCGGCTCCGTGTTATGCCAGGGTGTCACACCCAGGCCAATCGGTGTTTGGCTCCCAAGAGTCCTGCAGACTCTGAAGCTTTAGAATCAGGCACGCAAGTGTGCAGGTTTGGCCCCAGGCATGGCAACGGCGGCCGTCAGGTTGCGCAAAACGGCCGTAACGCAAGAACGCCAAAACGGTCCGGCTATTCTTCGGGCGGCCTGACGGCCCGATAGGATGCCAACAACGCGAGATCGTAGGCGGCCTTCAGGACTGCGCCGATCCAGAGCGGCGCACTGACACCAGCCCAGCCCATGGATAGACCGGCCAGTGCCGGGCCCACCGCCCAGCCGGCATAACGAACGAGATTGGTGACACCCAGTGCGCTGGCGCGTTCATGCGGCGCGACCACGGCAGTGACATAAGATTGTCGTGCGGGCACATCCATCTGCACGAGACTCTCCCGCAGAAGGAAGAGCGCAACCGCCCAGCTTGCTGTTGGCATCCAGGGCAACACGAACAGCATCACGCTGGTCGGCAAGTGTGTGTACACCATCGTGCGCACCAGGCCGATGCGGCGGGCCAGCGCTTCCGCCAGGAAATACGATGCCGCATTCAGCACGCGTGCGGCAAAGAAGATCGCGCCGATGGTCGATGCAGTGAGGGCAAAGCGCTCGAAGAACCAGTAGGTCAGCAGCGTGCCGGCCAGGAAGCCGCCGCCCAGGCTGTCCAGCGCAAACAGGCCGGACAGTCCGGCAATACGCCGCCGGCTCTCGGGCGAAACGCGCGGCAACGCTTCCGTACGGGCTGCCGCATGCGGCAGCCGCGCATACAGCAGCGCACTCATCAGCAGAATCGCGCCGCCCGCCCCCAGCAACACGCCGTAGGGAGGTGCGGGCATATCCAGTTGCTGCTGCAGCCAGGGAGTGATTGCCGCGGCCAGCGCACCCAACGCGCCACCAGCATCCTGCGCCACGGCATAACGTACGAACGCAGACGTGCGCCGTTCGTTCGGAGTGGCGGCCGCCAGGATGGCTTGCTCGATGGCCTGCGCGCCGCCGCGATCGCGGCCCGTGCCGTTCACCATGCCGATGAACGCAGCGGCCCAGATCAGGAGCGGCTCGCGTGTTATCGCGAGCAGCATGAGTCCGAACCCTGACGCGACGGCCAGGGCGATCAGCACAGGTGGCCGCGCGGCATGGTCGCCGCGCCAGGCTACCCAGCCGGCACTGAGCGCATTCGCGGCCATGCCGGCTGCCACCGTGACACCGATCTGCGCGGGCGAAGCGCCGACTTGTACGAGTCGGAGTCCGAGCACGATCGCACTCAGCGAAATGATGCCGGCGCGCAGGCCGGCCGTGACCAGGATGAAGGAAGTGCCGATGGG
>JBOICE010000530.1:0-5003 GCA_050739815.1 Pseudomonas sp.
AGCCTACTGGTGAAAGACGGCCAGATCAGTTGCTGGGGCGGTGGTGGGATAGTCGCGGACTCCAACTGGCAGGCGGAGTACCAGGAATCCATCACCAAGGTTCGGGTGCTGCTGGAGACCCTGGAAAACCTCAACGCCCCCGTCACCCCCGCATAGTCGAGAATCCAGCGCTGTCGGAAGAAGCATAAAAAAGGCCCGCATCGCGGGCCTTGTTACTTGCAGCTTCCAGCCTTAAAGGCTAAGTTCGCGGTCAGACGCCTTGATGAACTCGCGTTTGAGGTCTTCATAGGTGTGTACGGCCGGAAACTGCGGGAACTCACGAATGACGTTTGCCGGCGCATGGAACAGGATACCGGCGTGAGCCTCGCTGAGCATGGTGGTGTCGTTGTACGAATCCCCCGCCGCGATAACACGATAGTAGAGGCTTTTGAAGGCCAGAACCGACTGACGCTTGGGGTCCTTCTGGCGCAGCCGGTAGCTCACCACTCGGTCGGTTTCGTCGGTAATCAGCTTGTGGCAGAGCAAGGTCGGGAAACCCAACTGGCGCATCAGCGGTTGGGAAAACTCGTAGAAGGTGTCGGAGAGAATCACCACCTGGAAGCGCTCACGCAGCCAATCGACAAACTCCACCGCACCGTCCAACGGCTTCAGGGTGGCAATCACTTCCTGGATATCGGCGAGCTTCAGGCCATGCTCATCCAGAATGCGCAGACGCTGCTTCATCAACACGTCGTAGTCCGGAATATCCCGGGTGGTAGCCTTAAGCGCGCCAATGCCGGTTTTTTCCGCAAAGGCGATCCAGATTTCCGGCACCAACACACCTTCCAGGTCGAGACAGGCGATTTCCACGGGACACTCCTAGAGAGGATTTAAAGAAGGCGGCACTCTAGCCGCTCGCCCAGCGCCATGCAACGCGGCGTTATGTCCAGATGAAGGTGGATGCTGGTACTTGGTTATTTAGGCGCGTAGCGGCTTTTTGTTACCATCGGCAGCACAGAGCGTTCAGCGCCATTAAAACTAGGAAGCCTGCCTGATGAGCACCCCCTTAGACGTCGCCGGACTGGCTGCAACTTATGCCAGCAAATCCCCCCAGGAAATTCTCAAACTCGCCTTCGAACACTTCGGTGATGAGCTGTGGATCTCCTTCAGCGGCGCTGAGGATGTGGTGCTGGTGGACATGGCCTGGAAACTGAACAAAAACGTCAAAGTCTTCAGCCTCGACACCGGTCGCCTGCACCCTGAGACCTATCGGTTTATCGAGCAGGTTCGCGAGCATTACAACATTGCCATCGAGCTAATCTCGCCCGATCCACGCCTGCTGGAGCCTATGGTCAAGGAAAAGGGCCTGTTCAGCTTCTACAAAGACGGTCACGGCGAATGCTGCGGCATCCGCAAGATCGAGCCGTTGAGGCGCAAACTCTCCACCGTAAAGGCCTGGGCCACTGGTCAACGTCGCGATCAGAGTCCCGGCACCCGCAGCCAGGTCGCGGTACTGGAACTGGATGGCGCCTTCTCCACTGCAGACAAGCCCCTGTACAAGTTCAACCCGCTGGCGAATATGTCCAGCGAGGAAGTCTGGGGCTATATCCGCATGCTCGAGCTGCCCTACAACAGCCTGCACGAGCGCGGCTTTATCAGCATCGGTTGCGAGCCCTGCACGCGCCCGGTACTCCCTAACCAACACGAACGTGAAGGCCGCTGGTGGTGGGAAGAAGCAACGCAGAAGGAATGCGGGCTGCACGCGGGCAACCTGATTGCGAAAAAATGAGCCCTCGCCGGGCTCGCCACCTTCAGCCCGAGTCGAACAAAAAAGCCCGGCTTAGTGCCGGGCTTTTTGGTGTTTGCACACACTCAATAGGTCGGTAATTGCACCCCGTGGAACAACTCTTCCAACTCGGACTTGTTGTGACACTGCACGGCCTTGGCCATCACATCGCGAGTCAAGTGCGGAGCGAACTTCTCGATAAAGTCGCACATGAAACCACGCAGGAAGGTGCCGCGACGGAAACCAATTTTGGTCACGCTGGACTCGAACAAGTCGCTGGCATCCAGCACCACCAGATCCGGATCGAGTTTCGCATCCACGGCCATTTTTGCCACGATGCCAACCCCCAAACCCAAACGCACATAGGTTTTGATCACGTCGGCATCGGCCGCGGTAAACACCACCTTAGGGGTCAAACCACGATGACTGAAAGCTTCATCGAGTTTGGAGCGCCCGGTAAAGCCGAATACGTAGGTCACAATCGGATATTCGGCCAAGGCCTCCAGCGTCAGCTTCGGCAACTTGGCCAGCGGATGCCCCTGGGGCACCACGACGCAGCGATTCCAGCGATAGCACGGCATCATCACCAGATCGTTGAACAACTCCAGCCCCTCGGTGGCAATTGCGAAGTCGACGGTGCCGTCCGCCGCCATTTCGGCGATTTGCATCGGCGTCCCCTGGTGCATGTGCAGGGCGACGTCTGGGTATTGTTTGATAAAACCGCTGATCACTGACGGCAAGGCATAGCGCGCCTGCGTGTGCGTAGTGGCGATGGACAGCGTGCCCTTCTTCTCATTGGAAAACTCTTGAGCAATCTGCTTGATGCTCTCGACCTTGCGCAGAATTTCCCCAGCAGTGGTGATGATCCGTTCGCCAGCCGGTGTCACCCGAGTCAGATGCTTGCCGCTGCGGGCAAACACTTCAACGCCCAGCTCATCTTCCAATAGGCGGATTTGCTTACTGATCCCCGGCTGCGAGGTGTAAAGGCTTTGTGCCGTGGCGGAAACGTTGAGATCGTGATGCGCCACTTCCCAGATGTAGCGCAATTGCTGGAGCTTCATAAATATCCCTCAAAGCAAATAGACGGCGCTGCGGACGCCAGCGGCGTTATATAACCATATTAGTGGTTAGAAGAATAAAACTAGACGTTTTTTTCAGCTTTGCATGCCGCTCGTCGAACAGACCGTCAGAGCTCCCCGCGGCCGCGATGCTGCAACATAGGCACTAAATAAACCGGCACTTCAGATAACTGCACCAAACGTGCAGCGGTCCGCCCCAATGGAATGTCCTGCGCCGCGCTATGGCTGTGACTGCCTACGACCAGCAAGTCCACCGCAAATCTCTGCGCCTCTTCGAGAATCACCAGCGGCGGATCACCTTGCACCACGCGCACAGCACGGATCAGCGCCATGTCCTGGTGGGCCTCGCCGACCTCATCACGAAAACCCTCGAACACCCGCTGCTCGATACTTGCCATGACAGTGCTGAGGCCATTGCTGCGCATGTCCTGAAGAAGGTCTTCGTCCAGGTAGGTCTGTAGAACCGACTCGGCGAACAAGCCCATAGGCTCGACCGCATGCACCACATAGAGCTCGGCCTGAAAGGCACGCGCTAATGCCAGGGCGTGCTGCAAGACGTAGGGGGCGTATAGGCCAAGATCGGTAGCGTAAAGAATCGAATGAACCATGCGGCCTCCTCAACTGCCAGCGTACGGGCCTTGCTTGAGCTTAGCAGCGCCAAGGGCAAATCGAGGAAGCCGGAGCCATCCAAGACGAATGGCTGAGCGTGGCTCTAGCGCCGAGTATTTATAACCAAGGGCTGTCACTCACGGGGTCATAACTAATGGCTAATAACTGCTGTTTTATAGCTGCGGCTCGTTGCTGATGCCATGCGGCACATGCCCGGTAGCGACCACCTCACGAGCTTTTTCGCAGTGACCCGCTTGATCATCGAAGAACACATCGGCGCCGAAGGTTTCCAGAATCGCCGCCTTTTCCAGCCCGCCGAGAAAATAAGACTCATCGAGGCGGATATTCCACTCGCGCAAGGTGCGAATGACCCGCTCATGCGCCGGCGCCGAACGCGCCGTCACCAACGCGGTACGGATCGGACAGGCCTCTTCCGGGAACTCTTGCTGCAGACGATGGAGTGCCGCAAGAAATGGCTTGAACGGCCCACCTCCCAGCAACTCCCGCGCCGACTCCCGCTCATGAGTCTGGAAGGCAGCAAGGCCATCTTGCTGATACACCCGCTCGGACTCATCGGAAAACAATACGGCATCACCGTCAAAAGCTATTCGCAACTCCGTACTGGCCGCCCGCCGCGCGCCACCGGAAAGAATTGTGGCCGCGCCGAAGCCGGCCCTCAGGGCACTGCGCACGTCCTCCGCATGAGTAGAGAGAAACAAGTGACAGCCGAATGCAGCCAGGTAAGGGTCAGGACTACGCCCGCCGACAAAGGCCGCGCGGGAGATGCCGAGCCCGTAGTGCTGGATCGAGTTGAAAGCGCGCAGGCCCGTGTCCGCACTGTTGCGCGAGACCAAAATCACTTCCACGCGTTGTTGACCCAGCGCGCTGTTCAGACCGAGCAGTTTCTCCACCAATGGGAAGGCATCCCCAGGCGCAAGAATCTCTTCCTCATGTTCGATCTGATACTGACGATAGGCCTCGACACCCTCGGCTTCGTAGACCCGATGACTCTCACGCAGGTCAAACAGCGCCCGCGAGGAAATTGCCAATACCAGCTTATCGCCCAGTCCCTTGCTCATATCGACCTCAACTCAGATTGCGCGCATCGAGAAAGCTCACTGCCTGATACAGCGCCTGGATTCTCGGCAACTCGCAACCGGCCTGCCTCGCGGCAGCCAGAGGCGCGGCGTAGATGGCCTGCGACTCTAACGGTCGGCGTTGAACGTAGTCGTGGTACATGCTCGGCAAGTAATCTGGCATGCGGTCAGTCGCGGCGAGCAACTTGTCGGCAAAACCTTCTGGCAATTGATGCCCGCATGCCGCTGCGCCCTGCACCACTTCCTGCATGAGCGCCCGGATCAACGCGCGGCTATCGGCATTGGCCATCAACGCCGTGGTGCCCGCATTCAGCAACACCGACAAACCGTTGTAGGGCACGTTCCATACCAGCTTCTGCCAACGTGCTTGTTCAAGATCAGGCATAGCGCTGGAGTCCAGCCCGGCGGCCTTGAACAGTGCCGTGCCCTCTTCGACTATGCCTTGTTGAGCGG
>JBOICE010000531.1:0-5585 GCA_050739815.1 Pseudomonas sp.
TGTCCAAACTGTACGAGCACACCAGCGTGGTGATCACCACCAACCTGAGCTTCGCCGAATGGTCGAGCGTGTTCGGCGACGCCAAGATGACCACCGCCCTGCTGGATCGGCTGACCCACCACTGCCATATCGTCGAAACCGGCAACGCGTCCTACCGCCTGCAACACAGCAGCCTGGCGGCCCAGGCGAAGATCAAATCACGCGAACGAAAACGTAAGGGCGCCAACGACACGGCGATTGACGAACCATTTTGATTTTACGCAAAGGATGGCCTGCCACATGACTGCATGTGGCAGGTCTTCGGCCGCAGCGCAGGGCTATCAAAAGGAAGCTTAAAAAATAGCTCCGCTGCTAAACTTATCCACAGTTGCTGATCCAGAAATCAGCAATCCGCCCTGGGTCAAATTTCAATCGGCAGGGTGGGTCAATTTTCCATCAGCGCCAACACACTGGAACGAAGCTGCTGGAGAATACCGCTGCCCGGCCGGACGCCCCTGCGTAGCGAGTGGCGAGCCTTCAAGAACCAGCGCTCGCACGTCACTAAGGCCAACACCATCATTTACCGTTCCAGTCAGGCCGACTGTGCAACCTGCCCGCTGAAAGCGCGGTGCTGTCCCAATACACCGATTCGCAAGATCGCCCGCAGCATCCATGAGGCCGCTCGGGATGTGGCACGCCGCATCGCGACCACGGCGGAATATCTGCGCTCTCGCCACGAACGTAAAAAGGTCGAGATGCTCTTTGCCCACCTCAAGCGCATCCTGAAAATGGATCGCTTGCGGCTACGTGGACTGACTGGCGCGACCGATGAACTCACGCTTGTGGCAGCGGTTCAGAACTTACGGCGGTTGGCCAAGTTGGCACCTCAAGGGCCGCCAGTCACGGGATAGGTGCGCCTGCTTGAAGCAGAAACCCTCGGAAAACCCCCAAAACCTGAGCCTGAACGCTTAGCTGAACACCGAAAGGCCACTGAAAGTGGCGAGCCGGCCTTTCGGCGGCAATCGTGTCGGGCGACATGCCTGCTGAAAAAGCGGGTTTTTCAACAGAGTCGGCCGTTTGCTGACGGTGGCTGCCGGCTGCTTTAAACCAGAAGCAATGGGATGGACTGAGGCAGTCATGATCAGCTCAAGCCGACTCAAAGAAGCCGTTCAGATATTTTTACAGAGTCCAGGTTGATTCATTCTTCCCACAATGTAGGCACATGCGGGGGAAAGAGGTACTTTTCATTTTGGGGGCATATTTGGGGGCATTGAAATTGACCACCAATACACAACCCCAGCAATCACACGACCTGTAGCGTTAGGTTCGATTCCGTCCCTGGCACCACCTTTCGTTTTCAGGTGATGTCAAAACCACCCGAAAACACACAAAAAGCCCGCCTAGTGCGGGCTTTTTGTTGTCTGCGGCTCCCCAAGCCCGAAGGTTTAGGGGCATCTTTGGGGGCATCCCAGGCTCGGTCATATTCCTTGCCCCTACGAAGGCTTCCAGATGCCTCGCAAAGCCATGCCGTTCAGTGACTCAGCCATCAAAGGCGGCCAAACCGAAAGAAAAGCCATACAAGCTCGCTGACGACCAGGGTCCTTACCTGGCACCACTAATACCGAAAAAGCCCGATCACCGATCGGGCTTTTTGTGTATGCGCGACAGCCAACTGCAACGATGCGACAAGCACTCCACACCTAGCCGCTTGGCCCTGTTTACACCCTTGGCGCCCATCCAGACGCTATGCTAGCTTGGCGCCTCGCCAGGAAGGCCACCCAATAGCCAGAGCGCATCCGAATAAGAAGAGGACACCCCATGGCCGAGGCCACGCCCGCGCTGGAAATTCGCAATCTGCACAAACGCTACGGCGACCTTGAAGTGCTCAAGGGCATTTCCCTCACCGCCCACGACGGCGCTGTGATCTCGATCCTAGGATCATCCGGTTCCGGCAAGTCCACCTTCCTACGCTGCATCAACCTGCTGGAAAACCCGCACCAAGGGCAGATCCTGGTGGCCGGCGAAGAACTCAAGTTGAAACCCAGCAAGAGCGGCGAATTGATCGCGGCCGACAATAAACAGATCAATCGCCTGCGTAGCGAAATCGGTTTTGTCTTCCAGAATTTCAATCTATGGCCGCACATGAGCGTGCTCGACAACATCATCGAGGCACCGCGCCGCGTGCTTGGCAAGAGCAAAGCCGAAGCGATCGAGGTCGCCGAAGCACTGCTGGCCAAAGTTGGTATCGCCGACAAACGCCACGTCTACCCTGCACAACTTTCTGGCGGACAGCAGCAGCGTGCTGCTATTGCCCGCACCTTGGCCATGCAGCCCAAGGTCATCCTGTTCGACGAGCCCACCTCGGCCCTCGACCCGGAGATGGTACAAGAAGTGCTTAATGTGATCCGCGCGCTCGCCGACGAAGGTCGCACTATGCTGCTGGTCACCCACGAGATGAACTTCGCCCGCCAGGTCTCCAGTGAAGTGGTGTTCCTGCACCAGGGCCTGGTTGAAGAACAAGGGTCGCCCGAGCAGGTGTTCAGCCACCCGAACTCGGTTCGCTGTAAACAATTCATGTCCAGCAATCGCTAACACGGAGCAACATCGCATGAAAAACTACAAGAAGATCCTGCTGGCCGCCGTAGCCACCCTGGCTTTCGGTACTGGCGCCGTTGCCGCTGACAAACTGAAAATCGGCACCGAAGGCGCCTACCCGCCCTTCAACCTGATCGATTCCAGCGGCCAGGTCGGCGGCTTCGACGTCGAGATCGCCAAGGCTTTGTGCGCCAAGATGAAGGCCGAATGCGAAGTGGTCACCTCCGACTGGGACGGCATCATCCCGGCCTTGAACGCCAAGAAATTCGACTTCCTCGCCGCGTCCATGTCGATCACTGAAGAACGCAAACAGGCAGTGGACTTCACCGACCCCTACTACACCAACAAGCTGCAATTCATCGCCCCCAAAGGCGGTGACTTCAAGACCGACAAAGCCAGCCTGAAGGGCAAGGTGATCGGTGCACAGCGCGCCACCATCGCCGGCACTTGGCTGGAAGACAATATGGCCGACGTGGTCGACATCAAGCTCTACGACACCCAGGAAAACGCCTACCTCGACCTGACCTCCGGCCGCGTCGACGGCGTGCTGGCCGACAAGTTCGTCAACTGGGAATGGCTAAAGAGCGATGCCGGCAAAGGCTTCGAATTCAAGGGCGACCCCGTGTTCGACAACGACAAGATCGGTATCGCCGTGCGCAAGGGCGACCCGCTGCGCGAGAAGCTGAATGCCGCGCTGAAGGAAATCGTTGCCGACGGTACTTACCAGAAGATCAACGCCAAGTACTTCCCGTTCAGCATCTACTGACCCGCCTGACTGACGCCGCCCTATCGGGCGGCGCCGTCCTTAAGTAGCCCCCTCAGATGACCCTAGATCTCTACGGATTCGGCCCGGCACTTGCCGCTGGCACCCTGATGACCATCAAGCTGGCACTCTCGGCGCTCTCGGTGGGCCTGGTGCTCGGCCTGCTCGGCGCGCTCGCCAAGACTTCCCCGCACAAGCCATTGCAATGGCTAGGCGGCACTTATTCGACCCTGGTGCGCGGCATTCCCGAGCTGCTCTGGGTCCTGCTGATCTATTTCGGCACCGTTAACCTGATGCGCAGCCTCGGCGAACTGCTCGGTTATCCAGGCCTGGAGCTGAAGGCCTTTGCCGCTGGCACCATTGCCCTCGGCTTGTGTTTTGGCGCCTACGCCACCGAGGTGTTCCGCGGAGCCATCCTGGCCATCCCCCGCGGCCACCGCGAAGCGGGGCAGGCGCTGGGCATGTCCAAGCCACGGATCTTCTGGCGGATCATCCTGCCGCAGATGTGGCGCATCGCCCTGCCGGGCCTGGGCAACCTGTTCATGATCCTGATGAAGGACACGGCCCTGGTTTCGGTTATCGGCCTGGAAGAATTAATGCGTCGCTCGCAGATCGCCGTGACCTCGAGCAAGGAGCCTTTTACCTTTTTCCTGGTCGCAGCCTTTATCTACCTCAGCCTGACGATCATCGCCATGATCGGCATGTACTTTCTTGAGAAGCGCGCCGGTCGCGGCTTTACCCGGAGCGCGTCATGAACTGGGAAGTCATCTTCAAACATCTGCCACGCCTGCTGGATGGTGCGGTCCTGACACTGGAGCTGGTCTGCATTGCCGTGGTCGCCGGCCTGATTCTCGCCCTGCCCATGGGCATCGCCCGCGCCTCGCGCCATTGGTACGTACGCGCGGTGCCTTACGGCTATATCTTTTTCTTTCGCGGCACCCCGCTGCTGGTGCAGCTGTTTCTGGTGTATTACGGCGTCGCGCAGTTCGAGTCGATTCGCCAGGGCCCGCTCTGGCCTTACCTGCGCGACCCGTACTGGTGCGCCATCCTGACCATGACCATGCACACCGCCGCCTATATCGCCGAGATCCTGCGCGGCGCGATTCAGGCCGTGCCGCCAGGCGAAGTGGAAGCCGCACGGGCGCTGGGCATGTCACGCTGGCAGGCGATGTTCTACATCATCCTGCCTCGAGCTGCGCGCATCGGCCTGCCGGCCTACAGCAACGAAGTGATACTGATGCTCAAGGCCAGCGCCCTGGCCAGCACCATCACCCTGCTGGAACTCACCGGCATGGCTCGCACCATCATCGCCCGCACTTACCTGCCGGTGGAGATCTTCTTCGCCGCCGGGATGTTCTACCTGCTGATGGCCTACCTGCTGGTCAGGGGCTTCAAACTGCTGGAGCGCTGGCTGCGGGTCGACGCCAGCCAGGGCCGTTAAACCCTACGACGCCCCTCTCCCTCTGAGAGAGGGGCGTCGTAGGAGTCACGGACACCAGCGCTATAATCGGCATCCGATTTCACCGCCACAAAGCCCAGTGTCTAACCCTATCCCACTCCATGGCCCCCAACTGCTAGAGCGCTTCCAGGCACTGGATAGCTTTCTGCGGGCCTATCAAGATCTCTGGCGCCCCAAGCCCTTCACTTATCTAGAGTTGCCCTGGGAAATCCAGCACCCAGAACTGGCTGCCTGGCTACGACAACGCTCCCTGGCCGACGCCGAAGCCGCTCACAATCAGCCCGCACGACTCCAGGCGCCGTCACCCTTTCCCGAGCTGGCCGCACAATCCGCCGCGCTTAGCGCCATTGGTGCGCTACCGCAAAGCCCCCCGGCAAAACTGCCGGCACGCTTTGCCGTGGACATGCCCGGACGTAAATGGGAGCAAATCCAGGCCTTCGCCAGCCGCCTGCAGTTTCACCAGCAGCCCCAGCACTGGCTCGACTGGTGCGCCGGCAAGGGCCACCTCGGCCACCTGCTTGCCCATGACGGCAACGCCCTCACCTGCCTGGAGTACAACCCAGAGCTGGTGCAAGCCGGCCAGCACCTGAGCCAGCGCCGCGGCCTGCTGGCTCTGCACCTGCAGCAGGATGTGCTGGCCATCGATGCCGAGACACAGCTGCGCGCCGAGCACACACCCGTAGCCCTGCATGCCTGCGGCGACCTGCACGTGCGCCTCATCCAACTGGCCAGCGCCGCCGGCTGCGCGCAGCTAGCCATCGCGCCCTGCTGCTACAACCGGATCAGCAC
>JBOICE010000532.1:0-3982 GCA_050739815.1 Pseudomonas sp.
TTGCGCACCCGCCACAGTTCAGCCACCGACAGGCTCTTCAGGTGCAGGTTGAACTCCGGGTCGAGTACGTTGAACCAGCTATCCATCCAGCGCAGGTTGCGCACCGGGCCGCTGTGGATCTGGATGCAATGGCGGTTGCCGACAAACACCATCAGCGGCACTTGAGCTTGACCCGCAGCCTCCATTAATTTCGGCAGCTCGGCCGGCGCCAGAGGCTCGGCCCATTCGCTTCCAGCCAGCCGCAGCGCCTGAGTACGGGTCGCACCGTGCTGCTTCAATAACGCAAAAAAGTGATGGGTGTCTTTCAAGGTCGACCAGCCGACACGCAGTGAATTGACATCGATCAACCCATCGGCAGTTGGCACCACACGCACCGGTAGCGGTTGCAGGTCGAGTTCGGCACTCTGCTCGAGCGCGCGAAACCGCTCGACTAGCGGCGCCCAGGCGTTGAGCTCGCTGTCCTCGGTGAGAAATACTTTATGCACCGCCACACCCTGGCGATCGAACACCTGAATACTGCGCTGGGTGCCTTTGCTGGTTGCCTCCGCAATGGCAAACACACTGGCCCAGCCACCGAGGAACAGCCGCAGGTCGATGTCGGCCGACACCACCAGGCCCATCTGCCCGTTCGGCGTGACCGTCACTTCGCGGTAAAAGCCCTTGCGCTCATGCACGCAGTGCTCGTTGCGCGTCAGCGCCATCACATAGCCAAGCTCACCGAGGGCTGGCAACAGCGCCGACCACTCGGGTCGCAGACGCTGGGTATCGACGCCCAGCCGGCTGGCAATCAGCTCCGCCTCGCTGACCGCCAGCCGCTCGGCGGCATCCCGCGTGCGCAAACGGGGCTGCTCGGTGCGCAGCACCTGCCAAGCCAGATAAAGATCGTTGGCCACCGGGGTGGTTTGGGTCTGAGTGCTCATAGGCGGAACTCCTTCATCACAATCAACGGCTCGCCGTCAGGGCGAACTCGATAGGTATTTGTACGCGGCTGGGAACGGCGCGACCGGCCTCGGTTTCCGGGCGGAAGCGCCAGGCGGCGACCGCCTGTAAAGCGGCCTCATCCAGGCTTGCGACACCGGAAGAACGCAGCACATGCAGCGCCCGCTGCTGGCCTCGTTCGTCCAGCCGCACTTCGAGCAACACCACGCCATGCTGATTACGGCGCTTCGCTTGTGTCGGGTAACGCGGCGGTGCGGGCGGCTGCAGAAATGCCGGCGCACGGCTGAACACCTCTCTGACGGCCGGCTGCATCGGTACCCGCGCCGGCGCAGCCGTTGGCGCCCCAGTTGCAACCTCGCTACGGGTGGCCGCCGGAGCGGTTTTTTCCGCGATCTGCACGGGCCTTGGCGGTGCCGGTTGCCGCCGCGCCTGGACTTTCGCTGGTGCCCGCGCCGGCACTTTGGCTCGCACCAATGCAGTTGGCGCCACGGCTGCAGGAGCTTGCGCCGCCGTCGCTGGCAGCGCAGTTGGCGGTGCTTCAGGCGGCTCCTGGGGCGCGGCCTGCAACTGAATTGTCATCACCGTTGCCTGTGCCGGCAGCGCCTGTTCCTGCGGCCGCCCCACCCCTAAGGTCGATTCGCGCAGCAGCAAGCTCGCCACCGCATGCAGCGCCAGCGACAGCAGGAAACACAGCGAGAGACGCGCCATCGGTGGCCTTACCTTACCAAAACTGAATCTATTTGATAATTGTTTGCATTCGTATGTCAAGCTCGTTAACGTCTCCCGCCGATATCACACCGGTGGCCACCGAAGTCACCTGCCGTTCAAGATTCAGGAGCCAGTCCATGCCCAATCCCCCACCCTTCGCCCGCCGTTCCTGGCTGGCGTTGCTACTGCTATCGCCATCCATGGCTTTGGCTGCGGAAAAAACCGCGACCCAATTCGATACCATCACGGTCACTGCAACCCGCAGCAAGCAGGCGCTGGACAAGGTGCCCAATACCGTCTCGGTGCAGACCGAGCGCGATATCGACCAGAAGAACATCAAAGACATCAAAGATTTGGTTCGTTATGAGCCCGGGGTTTCGGTTGGCGGCAGCGGCAGCCGTTTCGGCCTGTCCGGCTTCACCATTCGCGGCATCAGCGGCAATCGCATCCTGACCCAGGTGGACGGCGTGGGCGTTCCGGATGCCTTCAACTTCGGGCCTTTCATGGATGCCCGGCGCAACTACATCGACCTGGACAGCGTGAAACAGGTGGAAATCATCCGCGGCCCCGCCTCATCGCTGTACGGCAGCGATGCCATCGGCGGCGCAGTGAGCTTTCTGACCAAGGATGCGGCGGATTATCTGGAGGAAGGCGATGACGCCTACGCCCGCCTGAAAACCGGTTACGACGGCGCCGATGACAGTTGGCTGCGCAGCTCCACCCTCGCCGGCCGCCAGGGTCAGGTCGACGGGCTGCTGCATATCGGCCGGCGCGACGGTCAAGCGGTGGATAGCTTTGGCGGTCGCAGCAGTATCGGTCTGGCTCGCGAAGAGGCCAACCCGCAGGATTACGCAGCACAGAACCTGTTGGTCAAGGGCGGCTGGAACTACCACGGCAACGATCGCCTGCAACTGACCTACGAACGCCTCGAAGATGAGGCCGACACTAAGATTCTCAGCGAATACAGCAACACCGCGGCCATTCGCACCTCCGACGCCAGGGACAGCACCGACCGCGAACGCGTCAGCCTGCAGCACCAGTTCGAGATAAACACCTTGGTCGCCGACAGCGTCGACTGGCAACTGAGTTACCAGGACAGCCAGATCCGCCAGCAGACGTTCCAGCAGCGTTTCAGCGGCGGCACTTTCCGCGACCGCAGCCGCGATTCCAACTACCAGGAACAGCTATGGGCGCTGAATGCCAAGCTGGACAAACTGTTCCAGACCGGCGCGGCGAACCATCACCTGATCTACGGCGTCGACCTGAAACGGCTGGACAGCAGTGATTTGCGCACCGGTGGCGAAGTCTTCGCCAGCAACGGCCTGCCGGCTCCCCCGGCGTTCGGCGCGGAGACCTTTCCGCTCAGCGACTTCCCGGACCCGACCACCAACGAGTACGCCTTGTTCGTCCAGGACAGCATCGAGATCGGCCGTTGGACCCTGTTGCCCGGCCTGCGCTACGACTATTACGAGCTGAAACCGGACGTCACTCAGGAATACCTCAACAGCAAACCGATCGACAAAAACCCGTCCAATTTCAACGACCATGCCCTGTCGCCCAAGTTTGGCGTCACCTATCGAGTCGATGACCTGCACAGCGTGTATGGCCAATATGCGGCCGGCTTCAAGTCACCGGATGCCGTGGATATCTTCGGTGAGTTCGTCAACTCGGCCATGGGCTACCAGACCATCGCCAACACCGACCTCAAGCCGGAAACCAGTAACAGCTTCGAAATCGGTCTGCGCGGCAAATATCAGGTCGGCAGCCTGAGTCTTGCGCTGTTCTACAACCGCTACAAGGACTTCATCGACTCGGTGACCATCCCCGATCCTACCGGTGCAGGATTGCTGACCTATCAGGCGCAGAACCTGAGCAAAGTCACCATCCGCGGCGCAGAGGCCAAAGGGGAGTTGTTCCTCGAGCAATTCGGCCTGCCATCCGGCACCCGCATGCAGGGCGCAATCGCCTATGCCCGTGGCAGAAACGAGGACAATGGCGCGCCAATCAACAGCGTCGACCCGCTCAAGGCAGTCTTCGGCCTAGGCTATGCAGCGCCGAGCGGCCAATTCGGTGGCGACCTGGCCTGGACCCTGGTGGCCGCCAAGGAGCGCGTCGACCAGAGCCAGAACGCCGCCCTACGCATCGGCGAACAGTTCGAGACGCCGGGGTACGGCACCCTCGACCTCAACGGCTGGTGGCAAGTCAGCGAGCAGTTCTCGCTCAACGCCGGCTTGTTCAACCTGACGGACAAGGAGTACTGGCAGTGGGGCGATGTCCAAGGGTTGGACAGCAACAGCCCCAGCCTCGGCCGCTTCACCCAAACCGGCCGCCACGC
>JBOICE010000533.1:0-5223 GCA_050739815.1 Pseudomonas sp.
GCGCTGGACCGCATGTGCGCCTCCGGCCTGATGAGTATCGGTGTGGCCGCCAAGAGCATCCTCACTGGAGAGATGAGCATCGCCATCGCCGGCGGCGTCGAGTCGCTGTCGCTGACTCAGACCAAACACAAGAATATCTACCGGGCGCAGTCCGAGGCGGTGCTCGAGTGCATGCCGAGCGCCTACATCCCGATGCTCGAAACCGCCGAGATCGTCTCGCGCCGTTATGGCATCAGCCGCGCCGCCCAGGACGAATACTCACTGCAAAGCCAGCAGCGCACCGCCTCCGCGCAGCGCGATGGCTTGTTCAATGAGGAAATCGTCCCGCTGGCCGCGCGCAAGCTGTGCTTCGACAAGGAAGGCCAGCCCACTGGCCATGAGGACGTTTTGGCAGAGCGTGACGAATGCAACCGCCCGTCCACCCAGTTGGAAGATTTGGCCGCGCTAAAACCGGTGTGGAAGAATGGCAAGTGGATCGAGCAGGGCGAGTTCATCACCGCCGGCAACGCCTCGCAGTTCTCCGATGGCGCCTCCGCCAGCCTACTGATGAGCCGCGCCGAAGCCCAGCGCCGTGGCCTGCGGCCGCTGGGCATCTATCGCGGCATCGCCGTGGCCGGCTGCGCACCGGAAGAAATGGGCATCGGCCCGGTGGTGGCGGTACCCAAACTACTAAAACGCTTTGGCCTGAGCGTGGCCGATATCGGCCTATGGGAAATTAACGAGGCCTTCGCCTGCCAGGTGCTGCACTGCCGCGACGTGCTCGGCATCCCCCACAATCGTCTGAACGTCAACGGCGGCGCCATCGCCATCGGCCACCCGTTCGGCATGTCCGGTGCGAGGATGGTCGGCCACAGCTTGTTGGAAGGTCGCCGTCGGGGTGCTCGTTACGTCGTCGTGGCGATGTGCATTGGTGGCGGCATGGGTGCCGCCGGCCTGTTTGAGCTCTGCTGATCGGCCCGTCCGTCGCTTGGCTCTGGGGTAGGCCATTTGGACGATGCGCCCGGAGCCGAGTAGACGGACTATCGATGTTAGTCAATCGTCGCTGTACTCGCTGCGCCTGATAGGCGCGGCTAATGACTACTACAAGAATAAGAGGCTAGGCCGCATGAAATTCGTCGAGCGCCTAAACGTTGCAGCATGGAGTCGAGCATGCGTCCACTGATCGCCTATCTGGTTTGCGCCATTGTCGCGGTGACCATTGCATTCGCCTTTGCCCCGCGCGATCCGCAAACGCCGTCTGATACCCAGCTGCGCACGGATCGGGTGCAGATCAATGCCCTGCTCAATCTGGACAAGCGCCAGGTGGCGGTGGGCGAGCGCGGCACTATTCTGCTGATCGACGACCAGGGGGGCTCCTGGCAGCAAGCGCTGGTCAAGCCGCAGCGCCATGTGACCTTGACTGGCCTGGTGGCCCTGTCCGCCGAGCAGTTGCTCGCGGTCGGTCATGACGGTTGGATCCTGCGTTCGCAGGACGCCGGTTCCACTTGGCAGGAGGTGCGTTTTGAGGCCGAGCAGGGCGAACCGTTGCTAGGTGTCTGGGCGGCCGGTGGCAGTCAAGTGCTGGCTTTCGGCAGCTTCGGCAAGTTCTACCAGTCCGACGACGCCGGCCTGACCTGGCGCACCTTGCCGCTGGAGGTCGACAGTGCGCACCTCAACAGCATGGACGGTGGCGCCGATGGTCGACGCATGCTGGTCGGCGAGCAGGGCCTGGTGTTGCGCACCTTCGATGCCGGCCAGCATTGGCAAACCCTGCCATCTTTCTATAACGGCTCGCTGTTCGGTGTGGTCCGCCTCAGTGCGGAGCGCTGGGTGACCTATGGCATGCGCGGGCATGTGTTCGTCAGTGACAACTTCGGCGACAGCTGGGAGGAGGTCAAGGTCGGCAACCGGCTGCCGCTCTACGGTCATGTGCTGCTGCCGAACAACGCAGGTGTGCTGATCGTCGGGGCTGGTAGCTCGCTGGTGCGCCTGGATGGCCGCGGGCGTCTGCTCAAGGCCAGCCGCCAGCCAGGGCTGGGCACTTTGACTTCGGCAATAGTGGTTGGCGGTCACCAGGTGCTGGTGGGTGGTGAACGCGGCGTGTTCCAAGGTTCCGGTGTCAGCGTTGCTGCACTTGGCAAGCGAGAGGCTCGTGATGAAGCAAGGTAAATCCTGGATAGAACGCAAGGTCGAGGGCTGCGCCGATTTGCTCATGGCCCGACGCAAGCTGTTGCTGACAGTGTTTCTGTTGCTGACACTGGGCTTGGGCTATAGCGCCACTCACACTCAACTGGACCCAGGCTTTAACAAACAGATCCCGGTGCGCCATGAGTACATGCTCAACTTCCTGAAGTTCAGCCAGTACTTCACCGGCGCGAACCGCATTTTGGTCAGCGTGAAGTGGAAGGGCGAGGGTGATATCTACAACGCCGAGTTCCTCGATACGCTGCGAAAGGTCACCGACGATGTGTTCTTTATCTCCGGCGTCAGCCGCGCCAGCGTAACCTCGCTGTTCACGGCCAATGTGCGTTACATCGAAGTCACCGAAGATGGTTTCTTTGGCGACGTCGTGGTGCCGCCGCGCTTTACCGCCTCCCCCGAGGACCTGGCCCAGGTGCGCAGCAATGCTGCCAGGTCCGGACAGGTCGGGAGGCTGGTCGCCAACGACCTGAAGTCGGCGCTGGTCCGCGCTGACCTGCAGGATATCGATCCGAAGACCGGCAAGCCGGTGAGCTATGTCGAGGTGGCCAAGCGCCTGGAGGACATCCGCGCCAAGTACAGCAACGATCAGGTCGAAATCAATATCGTCGGATTCGCCAAGCTGGTCGGCGACGTGGTCGATGGCCTGATCACCGTGATCGGTTTCTTCGTCGTCGCCTTCCTGATTACCGGACTTTTGCTCTGGCTCTACTCGCACTCGCTGCGCTTGACCGTGGTCGCCTTGCTGGTGGCGCTGCTGCCGGTGGTCTGGCTTCTCGGCCTCTTGCCGTTGCTGGGCTTGGGCATCGATCCGATGTCGATTCTGGTGCCGTTCCTGATCTTCTCCATCGGCGTCTCCCACGCAGTACAGATGACCAATGCCTGGAAGCAGGAGGTGCTCGCCGGCAGCGATTCGGTACAGGCGGCCCGGGCGGCGTTCTGCAAGATTTTCATCCCCGGCTCCCTGGCGCTGCTGATGAACGCCCTGGGCTTTGCGGTGATCATGCTGATCGACATCCCGATCGTCCATGAACTGGGGGTGACGGCCTGCATCGGCGTGATGCTGATGATCATCACCAACAAACTGATGCTGCCGATCATTATTTCTCACCTGCACCTGGAGCGCAGCGTGCTCAAGCGCGGTCGCGTCGCGCAGCTGGGTAAGCACCCGCTGTGGTGGCGGCTGTCGGCTCTGGCCGAACCACGCCCGGCGCTGGCGGTGTTCGCCATCAGCCTGCTGCTGCTGGGTTTCGGGGTGGTCAAGGCACGTCAGCTCGAAGTCGGTGATATCGGCGCTGGCGCACCGGAATTGCGTGCCGACTCGCGCTATAACCAGGACAACGGAAAAATCATCAGCAGCTACTCCATCGGTCTCGATGTCTTGGCGGTGTTCGTCCAGGCACAGGGCGTCGATGAAGCCTGTCTTTCGCCGGTGGTCATGCGTGCGGTAGAAGCCTTCGACTTCCAGATTCGTACTGTGGCCGGCGTGCAATCGGTACAGAGCGTGGCGGGCATGGGCAAGGTGGTGATTGCCGGCAACAATGAAGGTAACCCGCGCTGGGCGGCGATTCCGGGTTCGAGCAGGGGCTTGAGCCAGGGTGCTCGCGCCTATATGCCGGATGATGGCCTGGTGACCGATGGCTGCCAGCAGATGCAGATTTTGGTGTTCCTCACCGATCACGACGGTGCCACCGTGGCCCATGTGGTCAAGGAGGCCAAGAGGATTATCGCCGAGGTGGAGGTTCCCGAGACCAAGTTCCTGCTTGCCGGCGGTAACGTCGGGGTGATGGCGGCCTCCAACGATGCGGTGAAACGTGCCGAGGTGGTGATGTTGGCGGCGTTGTTCGGCTCGGTCGGGCTGTTCTGCTGGCTGACGTTTGTCTCCCTGCGCGCGGTGCTGTGCATTCTGGTGCCGCTGGCGATCGTGGCGATCCTCTGCAACGCTTTGATGACCATGCTCGGCATCGGCCTGAAAGTCGCAACGCTGCCGGTGATGGCGCTGGGCGTCGGGGTCGGGGTCGATTACGGCATCTACCTGTATGAGCGTATTCAGCACGAAATGGCCGATGGGGCAGGCCTGCGCGACGCGTTCTACGAGGCCATGTGCCAACGCGGCACTGCGGCGGTGTTTACCGCGCTGACCATGTCCATCGGTGTCTGCACCTGGGCCTTCGCGCCACTGAAGTTTCAGGCCGACATGGGCGTGTTGCTGTCCTTCATGTTCCTGGTTAACGTGCTCGGCGCGATTTTCCTCCTGCCAGCCCTGGCTGCTTGGTTCAATCAGGGCCGGCGCTTGGTCTCGGTGAGAGCAGGACAGACTGAGCCGTTGCAAGTGCCTCGCCGCGACCACTCGCTAAAACAACCTGTAGCGGCGGAGGATGCCTGAGAGGAACGAGCTATTCGCCGCCGCCGATGAGCTGTGTCGTTGGCTGGCTTATCAATGGCTAGACTTATGTCTAAATAGTCTGGTGCAGGGCCGGCGCTGTGGCACCATCAAAAATATCGGCCAGGCATCTTGAACAGGGCCGGCTACCGGGCCGAAATCAAGCGAGGAGACAGGATGTGGAAAAACCCATGGTGAACTTTCTGACCCTGTCGGCGATGGGTTTGGATTTGCTCGAGTATGATCGCGTCATTGGCGAGCTCTACGAGGGCGCGCTTGATCCCAAGCAGATGGCGCAAACCCTGCGCCATCTGCGCGAGCTGTTCCAGGCGAACTACGTCACCCTGATCCTGCGGGTACCCGATCAGCCGGATCTGGGGCTGATGATCGTGGCCGGGAACATCAAAGGCGAGGGCGAGGTGAGCTATCTGGCCTACCCGCAGACCACTAACCCATTTGCCAACCAGCCGATGGACCGGGTCTTTACGGTCGACGATGTGATGAGCGAATTGGAGTGGGAGCATTCGGCCTACTTCAAGCTGTTTTGCTCCCGGCAAGGCGTGTTCCACGTGATGGGAGCGGACATCTCCACGCCGAATGGCGGCAAATTTCGCTTCCGCATCACCCGGCCCAAATCGGCGCCGAAATTCTCCGCCAAAGAA
>JBOICE010000534.1:0-2660 GCA_050739815.1 Pseudomonas sp.
GCGTGCTCAGCGGCGGCTCGGTATGCCGCTCCATTTCGCCAATCACCTGCACCAGCTTCTTGTTGCTGACGCCGTAGCGCGTGGCGATCTGCAAGCGCTGGTGATCCTGGCGCGGGCGGATGCGACCGAGCACGAACTGTTCGGACACCTGCACCGCCAGCTCGGCGCCGTGGGCCTGGCCGATCAGGTCGAGCATCAGATCGATGGACGCGGTGCCGCCGGCCGAGGTGATCCGCGTGCGGTCGATCTCGAACAGTTCCTGGGTCACCTCCAGGTTCGGGTAGGACTCCTGGAACGCGCCAATCGCCTCCCAGTGCAGGGTCAGCCGATGCCCGCCGAGCAGGCCGGCTTCGGCCAGGACGAAACTGCCGGTATCGATGCCGCCAAGGGTCACGCCTTCGCGGTCGAGACGTTTGAGCCAATGCTCCAGCGCCGGGCCGTAGGCCTGCAACGGCTCGAAACCGGCGACCACCAAGAGCGTGGCGCCGCGCTTGAGCGGTTCCAGCGCGCCATCGACGTTGATCGACATGCCATTGCTGGCCAATACCGGGCCACCGTCCAGACTCAGGACATGCCAGCGGTACAGCTCACCCCGAAAGCGATTGGCCACCCGCAATGGCTCGACGGCCGAGACGAAGCCCATCACCGAAAAACCGGGGAGCAGGAGGAACCAGAAGTCTTGGGGCATGACAGGCGCTTTCATCAGTTGGCCAGCGTATTTGCTGGCTTACGCGAGTCGACGCGCTTTGGCAATCCAGCAGGTCGCTACCGTGCAAGAGCTGGTCGCTCAGGTGCGTTTCCGCCCCTCGCCCACTGCGTAAGTTTGGCTCCAGCTGGTGACGCAGTACTGCCGGCCACACCAATGACAATAAGTATTCCGCTTCCAGCGCAGCTGGATAGGAATCAGCCGCATGAGGGAGCCCAGATGAAAAAAGTAGCTCGCCAAATCAGTTGCTGTTTGCTGATGCTCACCAGCAGTGCCCTGTACGCCGCAGAACCCGCCGAATGCCAGAACGTGCGCATGGGCGTGGTCAACTGGACCGACGTGATCGCCACCAGCGCCATGACCCAGACGCTACTCGACGGCCTGGGTTACCAGACCAAACAGACCAGCGCCTCGCAGCAGATCATCTTCGCCGGCATCCGCGACAAACGCCTGGACCTGTTCCTCGGCTACTGGAACCCGCTGATGACCCAGACCATCACCCCCTTCGTCGAAGGCCAGCAGGTCAAGGTACTCGAGACCCCCAGCCTGAAAGACGCGCGGGCAACCCTGGCGGTGCCGACTTACCTGGCAGACAAAGGCCTGAAAACCTTCGCCGATATCGCCAAGTTCAAAACCGAACTGGACGGCAAGATCTACGGCATCGAACCCGGCTCAGGGGCCAATACCCAGATCAAGGCCATGATCGCCAAAGACCAGTTCGGTCTCGGTGGCTTCCAACTGGTGGAGTCCAGCGAAGCCGGGATGCTCTCGGCCGTCAGCCGCGCGGTGAAACGCAACGAAGCCATCGTGTTCTTCGGCTGGGCGCCGCACCCGATGAACGTCAACCAGAAGATGACCTACCTCACCGGCAGCGACGACGCGCTCGGCCCGAATGAAGGCATGGCCACCGTCTGGACCGTGACGGCCCCGGACTATGCCAGCCGCTGCCCCAACATCGGTCGCCTGCTGAGCAACCTGACGTTCAGCGCCGAAGACGAAAGCCGGATGATGCAGCCGTTGCTCGAGCACAAGGACGCCCTGGAGTCGGCCAAACAATGGCTGCGGGAGCATCCAGCAGACCAGAAGCGCTGGCTCGAAGGCGTGACCACCTTCGACGGCAAACCGGCCGCCGAACACCTGAACCTGACCGGCAATCCCTGATCCATTCGCACCCTTTAATCATTCGAAGCCTTTGATCATTCGAACCACTGGCCGCAGCCGATCTTGGCTGCGGTCGGGATAACTACAGCCGAAGGAACCCGTACCATGAACCACGACGTCATCATCACTTGTGCACTAACCGGTGCTGGCGATACCACCGGGAAAAGCCCTCTCGTCCCGATCACCCCCAAACAGATCGCCGCCGCCGCCGTCGAGGCCGCCAAGGCCGGGGCGACCGTGGTGCACTGCCATGTGCGCGATCCACAAACCGGTAAGTTCAGCCGCGACGTCGCCCTGTACCGCGAAGTGATGGAGCGGATTCGTGAAGCGGACGTCGACATCATCGTCAACCTCACCGCCGGCATGGGCGGCGACCTGGAGATCGGCGCCGGTGAACGACCCATGGAATTCGGCCCGGGCACGGACCTGATCGGCCCGCTGAGCCGCCTGGCGCATGTCGAAGAACTGCTGCCGGAAATCTGCACCCTGGATTGCGGCACCCTGAATTTCGGCGATGGCGACAGCATCTATGTCTCCACCCCGGCGCAACTGCGGGTCGGCGCCAAACGCATCACCGAGCTGGGCGTGAAAGCCGAGCTGGAAATCTTCGATACCGGCCACCTGTGGTTCGCCAAACAGATGATCAAGGAAGGCCTGCTCGACGATCCGCTGTTCCAGCTGTGCCTGGGCATTCCCTGGGGCGCACCGGCGGACACCACCACCATGAAAGCCATGGTCGACAACCTGCCGGCCGGCGCGACCTGGGCCGGCTTCGGCATTGGCCGCATGCAGA
>JBOICE010000535.1:0-6317 GCA_050739815.1 Pseudomonas sp.
GGGTTGCAGCGACTCGACGATATAAGTCAGCGGAATGACGTAATTGACCCCGGCCACCGAGACGATCATGCCGTCGAGAATCGCCAGGGTCAGCGGCAGGCGAATCGTGATCCGCGTGCCCATGCCAGCGACCGATTCGATGTCGGTGCGCCCGCCCATTGCCTGAATGTTGCGCTTCACCACGTCCATGCCCACGCCACGGCCCGAGAGGTCGGTGATCACCTCCGCGGTGGAGAAGCCGGGCATGAATATCAGCTGCCAGACTTCGGCGTCGGCCATCCCATCGTGCACCGCCAGGCCCTGCTCCTGGGCCTTGGCCAGAATGCGTTCGCGGGACAACCCGCGACCGTCATCGGAGATCTCGACGACAATATTGCCGCCCCGGTGGAAGGCCGCCAGGCGCACGCTGCCGGTGCCCGGCTTACCGGCGGCAAGGCGCTGCTCACAGCTCTCAATACCGTGATCGATGCTGTTGCGCACGATATGGGTCAGAGGATCGCTGAGGCGTTCGATGACACCCTTGTCCAGCTCCGTGTGCTCACCCTGCAGATGCAACTCCACCTGCTTGCCGAGCTTTGCGGCGGCATCACGCACCAGACGCGGAAAGCGGCTGAAAATGCAGCTGATCGGCAACATGCGAATCGACATCACCGATTCCTGCAGGTCGCGGGTGTTGTGTTCGAGTTGCGCCAGGGTCTGGTGGATGCGCTCATACACACTAGGATCGAGCTGATCGCCCAGCTGGTTGAGCATGGCCTGGGTGATCACCAGTTCGCCGACCAGGTTGATCAGGCTGTCGATCTTCTCGACGCTGACACGGATCGAGCTGGATTCGCCCCCGCTCGCGGCAGGCTTTCCGCTCGCTGCCAGGGCCGGCGCCGCCGGCACTGCAGCTGGCGCGCCTGGAGAGTCGTCGAAAAAACCGAAGTCCTCGTCCTCCCCCGCGGTCACTGCCGGTGCACCGGGTGCCGCCTCGAAAAAACCAAAACCGTCATCGACCGCAGGCGCTTCGAGCAGCTCACGCAAGCGACTGACGATGGCGGCCATCGGAATCTGCGGGTCCGGTTTCTGGTAGCGCTGGACATCGAGCAAGCGCTGGAGGACGTCGCGGGCCTGCAAACAGCTGTCGACCATTTCCGCATGCAGCGCGAGCTGCCCGGCACGAACGCGATCCAGCAGGGTTTCCAGCTCATGCGTCACAGTAGTCAGGTCATCGAACCCGAACATGCCGCTGGAGCCCTTGATCGAATGCGCCGCGCGAAAGATGCTGTTGAGCTCCTCGCGGTCGGGCTGTTCAAGATCAAGCCCCAGCAACAGCAGTTCGAGCCTGCTGAGGTGCTCTTCGGCTTCCTCGAAGAACACTTGGAGAAACTGGCTCATTCCTTCAGTCATGAGGTCCGTCTCGCTTGTCGGTCAGGGTAGGACTTTCTTGGTCACTTCCAGCAGCTTGGGCGCATCGAAAGGCTTCACCAGCCAACCAGTGGCGCCGGCAGAGCGCCCTTGCTGCTTCATGGCATCGCTGGATTCGGTGCTCAGCATCAGGATCGGCGTAGCACGATAGGCTGGCAGCCCGCGCAAGCTGCGAATCAGGCTGAGACCATCCATGTTCGGCATGTTCTGGTCGGTGAAGATCAGCTGGTAGGACTTGCTCTGCGCCTTGCCGAGACCATCCTTGCCATCGACTGCCTCGTCCACCAGGTAACCGGCAGACTTCAAAGTGAAACTCAGCATCTGGCGAATGGATGCCGAATCGTCGACTATCAAAATCTGCTTGCTCATGCGTTGATCCCTTCGTGGCGCGACATGCCCTAGCCTTTGGCCAGGGGGCCTAAGCAATTAGATGCACGGTAAGCCGTGCGTTCTAGCCCCTAGCCATCAAATCAATGGCCTTAAGCCACTATTTGTTCTAGATCGCTATTGGCGCTTCGTCTAGCGATTGGCGCCAATATTTCGCCAACCTCTTTCAACTTCGCTCTAGCCCGCGCCTTTCGCGCATATCGCGAGCCTAAAAAAGCTCCACCTCACCGGCACACAGCTTGCTCTGGTTGACCGGATCGCTACGGTCACGGGTAAGCTCGCGGCTATCCGCGTCCATGCGCTGAGCCCAGGAATCGACCGGCTGATCAGCCAATGCTCCGAGCCCGTCGGCGAACTCGGTGAGCTTGCTGGAGTGCTTGCGTATCTGGCCAAGCAACTGGCTACTCATGTCCTGAAACTGCAAGGCGGTGATGGCGACGTTGACGCCCTGGCCAATTTCCTGGGACAGGCGGTCGCATTCATGCACCACCTGCAGGGTGTGCCGGTTCATCGCCTCCAGATCAGCCAACATGCCATGCACTTGCTGCTTGGCATCCAGAGCGAAACTGGTGTCCTTGGCCGCCAGCAGGCCGATGGCCTGCTCGGCATCGCGAATTTCCCGGTAGACCACATCGACATGCTGGCGGATCTGCTGGGAAAAATTGCTCGAGCGGTTCGACAGTGCCCGCACTTCATCGGCCACCACCGCGAAACCACGGCCACTTTCGCCCGCACGCGCCGCCTCGATGGCCGCGTTCAAGGCCAGCAGATTGGTTTGTTTGGCGATAGCGTCCATATCATCGGTTGACTGCAGGATCTCGCCGATCTTGTGCGTCACCCGCTGCATGCGCTGCACCAGTTCAAGGGAAGTCTGGCTGGTTTCGAGAGTGGCCTCGACGAATAGCCCAAGGGTATGCCGAGTGGTGGCGATGAATTCCTGAAAATTGATCGAGTCGCTCTGCTGGCTCTCGCCATAACGCTCGATCAAGGAGTGCGAATGGCCACGCTGCTGTTCCACGCAGGAGACCAGCAAGTAGAAGCTGTCGGTCAGCTTGACGATGGCATCCTGCAACAGGCTGTCGATTTGCTCGCTATGTCGCTGCAGCTGTCCAGTTCGCTCGCCGATCGCACGCTGCGCCGCAGACCAGGGCAAGACAAGCTCCGACCCTTCGACCGGAACGGCTGCCTGGTGCGCCAAGCCAGCACCGAACAGGCTCAATAGCAGTGTGCAGATCCCCCCAGCCGCCAGGCCCAGCCAAGGCGCCGCGCCCAACCATAACAGCCCGGCGCACAGCAACCAGGGCAGTAAGTACAGACCCAACCGCACAGGCAACGGCTGCAGGGTCAACACGTTCGGAAAACTCTCGCGCATCGCATACTCCCTTGCTGGAATGGCCAGCACACCGCCCTTGAGGTTTGCATCGGCATCGGGATGTAACGCTAGAGGGAAAATGAGCAATATCAAATTGACAGCATTTTTTTATCGGCGGCCGCTTCCCTTATCCGCCGTCGACCGCGTAGGGCCGCTTGTGCCTTGGCGCGCTGACGCTGGCTGGAGCCCACCTTCCACCGTTCCATGCCGAGGAGCTCGGAGTCGTTCTTCTCCTCCACCCAGTAGTGGCTCTTGAGCGCCTCGCCCATCCCCAATGGCGGCACCGCAGCTTCGGCGCCAGCTCTGCATTCCCCTGGCTAGACAGCCCCGCTAGCGGCTCTTGGCTGCCTGCATGACGGTCAGCAAAGTCGCCCTAAATTCTGTACACAATTTCCAAATAAATTGTTATTCAAAATGTCCACAACTAGTTATAGTCTGCCCTCACCTGATCGAACGGACAGCTTTTCCGTTCGCTTAGCGGAGGGCAACAATGGCCCTTGCGTAAGCCCACGACCGACTAAAAATAATTGGCAGGCTCACAATGACCACACCCACTGGCTCACCTAGCAACAACAGCTCCGACCTTATCTATGGCCTGGAAGACCGGCCACACTTCAGCGCCGCGATCTTTGCCGCCCTGCAGCACGTGTTGGCGAGTTTCGTCGGCATCATCACCCCTACCCTGATCATCGGTGGCGCCCTCGGCCTGCAGAGTGAGGTGCCTTACCTGATCAGCATGGCGCTGTTCGTTTCCGGCCTTGGCACCTTCATCCAGGCTCGGCGCTTTGGCCCGATCGGCTCCGGCCTGCTCTGTCTGCAAGGCACCAGCTTTGCCTTTATCAGTGTGATTCTCAGCGCCGGGTTCCTGGTTAAGAGCCGGGGCGGCGGCACCGATGAAATTCTCTCGACCATCTTTGGCGTGTGCTTCTTCGCGGCGTTTATCGAGGTCACCTTCAGCCAGTTCATTGGCAAGCTGCGCAAGCTGATCACCCCGGTCGTCACCGGCACCATCATCACCCTGATGGGCCTGTCGCTGATCAAAGTCGCCGTTACCGATATGGCTGGCGGATTTGGCGCTCCCGACCTCGGTTCGCTAAGTAACCTCGGCCTCGCCGCCATGGTGCTCGGCATCATCGTGCTGCTGAATCGCTTCGATGTGCCGTTGCTGCGTCTGGGCGCGATCATCATCGGCCTGAGCATCGGTTTCGCCGTGGCCTGGTACATGGGCAAGGTGGATTTCGCCGCCATGCCGAACGTACCGGCGATCAGCATCCCGATCCCGTTCAAGTACGGCTTCTCCTTTGACTTGCTGGCCTTTATCCCCATCGCCGTGGTCTTCCTGATCACCCCGCTGGAAGCCGCTGGCGACCTCACCGCCAACTCGATGATTTCCCAACAGCCGGTCAAGGGCCCGGTGTATATCCGCCGGATCAAATCCGGGCTGCTGGCGGATGGCCTCAACTCGGCCATGGCCGCGGTCTTCAACAGCATGCCGATGGTCACCTTCGCGCAGAACAACGGCGTGATTCAGCTGACTGGCGTCGCCAGTCGCTATGTGGCCTTCTTCATCGCCGGCATCCTGATCCTGCTGGGCCTGTTCCCGGTAGTGGGCGCAGTACTGCAACTGATGCCCAAACCGGTACTCGGCGGCGCCACCTTGATCATGTTCGGCACCGTCGCGGTGGCCGGCATCAAGATCCTCTCCGAAGCCGGTCTGCACCGTCGCAACATGCTCATCGTGTCGATTTCTCTGGGCCTCGGCCTGGGCGTCGCGGCGGTGCCGGAAGTCCTGCGCGAGCTACCTGGCGCGCTGCACAACATCTTCGAATCGCCGATCACAGTCGGCGCCTTCGCGGCGATCCTGCTGAACATCTTCCTGCCGGAAGAATATGTCGAGCTGGAAGAACATGAGTTCGATCCCGAAGCCTCGGTGCTCGAAGTCATGCAAAATCCCAGCGACGAAGCGGCCCTGACCGCCATCGGCAACCCAAGCGAAGCCAACGCCCTGATCCGCCCAGCACAAACTAGCCTATCGAGCTGAAGTGCTGGGTGTCGGCCCCCTCTTCAACTCTCGCGACGGCCAGCGCACTGACCAGCAACAGCTATCAGTGCGGCGGCCAACGCCTGGGATGAGAAGCCCTGTAAACCACTACAACAAGGAAAACCGCATGAACTTGAAGCACCTGCCACACTGCCTCGCCCTGTCAGCCGGTCTGTTCACCGGTGGCCAGGCGGCCATCGCCGGCGATCTGCTGCATTTTCAGGACAACAGCCTGACCTACCTGAATGGCAGCAGCTTCAACGAAATGAACTTCGACGCCGAAGAACAGCGCTCGCAAACGACCTACACCTTCGAGCACGCCAGCGGCTGGAACTGGGGCGACATCTTCGCCTTCTACGACTACATCGATGCGGACAACCTCCAGTACGGCGGCAGCTTTGACCAAGGCACCTTCCACGCCCATGAGAAGAACAACTTCTACTACATGGAGATTAATCCCCGGGTCAGCGGCAGCTGGCTGACCGGCCAAAACCTCTCGGTCGGCCCGCTGAAGGACGTCTTGGCCGCCTTCGTGTATGAAAAAGGCAATGGCGGCCCCGGTACCGAAAACTACCTCTACGGTATTGGTCTGGACTGGAATGTGCCCGGCTTCGCCTTCCTACAGACCAACCTGTATCGGGTCAAGATCAACGATCACGTGCTCTTCGCCGACACTAGCGGCCCAGGTTATGCCGAGCAGTTGACCATCGCTGGCGCCTACCCCTTCAGCCTCGGCAAGCAGAGCTTCGTCATCGACGGCTACATCGACTGGCGCAGCCCTTCCAAGGATGCCGGCACCCAGACCTCGCTCGGCTCCTCGATCCAGGTCAAATGGGATGCGGGCAAGGCCCTGTTCGGCAAAGAGCGCGCACTCTACGTCGGCACCGAGCTGAACATGTGGCACAACAAATACGGTTTGAAACCCGTCGACGGTTCCGACGATGGTTTCGACCAGGCCGCTGTGCAGGCGCTGGTGAAATACCACTTCTAAAGCGCTTGGCCGCTGCCGGGTAGGCGGCAACGGCTAAACCCAAGGGGGATGGCGCCTGGCGTCATCCCCCTTTTCTTTGCTCGACGATCACCCCTTGCAGTAAATCTATAAAGCCC
>JBOICE010000536.1:0-14480 GCA_050739815.1 Pseudomonas sp.
AACTTTCCGGGCTGGGGCAACTGCACGAAGCGGCACAGCTAGCCGATCGCCTCATCTGTTTCGGAGGCCCTTGAGATGGCTAAATCACTCTTGATCATCTGCCGTCAGGCGCCCTGGACAGGCCCCACTGCTCGTGAGGCGCTGGATATTGCCCTGGCCGGCGGTGCTTTCGATCTACCTATCGGCTTGTTATTTCTCGACGATGGCGTTTTTCAACTCGTCCAAGCCCAACAGTCCAGCGCATTGCAGCAAAAAGACCTGACCGCCAACCTCCAGGCACTGCCACTGTTTGGCGTGGAGTCGCTCTACGCCTCCTCGCGCAGCTTGCAGGAGCGCGGCCTGGGTGCCCAGGCGCTGAATTTGCCAGTGGAATGCCTGGATGATGCAAAGCTGACCCGTCTTATCGACCACTACGACCAGGTGATCACCCTCTGATGGCCACCCTGCATATCCTTTCCCATTCGCCGTTTAGCGACAGCCGCCTGAGCAGTTGTCTGCGTCTACTCGGCCCAGATGATGGTCTGCTGCTGACTGGCGATGCGACATACGCCCTGCAACCTGGCAGTGCACAACGCCAGGCACTGGAGCTGATGCCCACTCGCATTGCGCTGTTTGCTCTCGATGAAGACCTGCAAGCCCGCGCCTTACCTACCCCTGCACGCCTACAGGCGGTCGACTACCCAGGCTTTGTCGACATCTGTACGCGCTATGCCAAGGTCAATAGCTGGCTATGAGTGTTCTGATCGTCAATGAGCGCAGTATTGCGCTGGATAAAGACGGCTACCTGGTCGAGCTAAGTGACTGGTCGCCGGCTGTCGCCGAAGCCTTAGCCATTCAGGAAGAAATGCCGCTGAGCGCTGAGCATTGGGAGATCCTCCAACTACTGCGGGCCTTCTATAGCGAATTTCAGCTCTCCCCAGCCACCCGCCCGCTGATCAAATATGTCGCCCTCAAACTCGGACCGGAAAAAGGCAACAGCTTGAACCTTAACCGCCTATTCAAAGGCACCCCCGCCAAACTTGCCGCCAAACTGGCGGGCCTGCCAAAGCCGACCAATTGCTTATGAATCCGCAGCCTCTGACCCTGACCACTCCAACCGAGCACCCTTTCGCGCAGTACGTACGCATCCTTGGCAAAGGCAAGCGTGGCGCCCGCAACATGACTCAGGACGAAGCCCGCGAGGCGATGGGCATGCTGCTCGACGGCAAAGTCGAGGACACCCAACTCGGCGCCTTTCTAATGCTCATGCGGCACAAGGAAGAAAGCCCTGAAGAACTGGCAGGCTTCACTCAGGCCGTCCGTTCACGGCTGGATGCCCCGGCCATCGCCGTGGACCTCGACTGGCCGACCTATGCCGGCAAAAAACGCCATCTGCCCTGGTATCTCTTGGCGGCCAAATGCCTGGCCAACAACGGTATACGCATCCTGATGCACGGCGGTGGCGCTCACACTGCTGGGCGGCTGTACAGCGAGCAGCTGCTGGAGCTTCTGGGCATCCCACTCTGCCGCGACTGGGTCTCTGTCGGCCAAACACTTGAGCAGCAGAACCTCGCGTTCATTCCGCTGGGCGATTGGATGCCACAACTGCAACGCATGATCGAGCTGCGCAACACTCTGGGCCTGCGCTCGCCGATCCATTCCCTGGCACGGGTCCTCAACCCGCTCCATGCGCGTTGCGGTTTACAGAGCATTTTTCACCCGGGCTATCAGGCAGCACACCGCGAAGCTAGCCAGTTACTTGGTGACAACAGCATCGTGATCAAGGGTGATGGCGGCGAGATTGAAATCAATCCGGATGTCAGCTCGCACCTGTATGGCACCGCTGGCGGGAACAGTTGGGACGAGGAGTGGCCGGCGCTTTCGGCACAGCGCCACGTGAAGCCGGAGAGGCTTGAACCCGGTCATCTGCGCGCCTTCTGGAATGGCGAAGCCGAAAACGACTATGGCCGTCTGGCGGTACAGGCCACCATGGCACTGGCTCTGCGCGGGCTGGGCCGGCCACGTGAAGAAGCTTTTGTGCAAGCTGAGCAATACTGGGGGGCGCGAAACCAATCAATTTAATCGATCTTTAACACGCAGAGCTTGCGCTATTCGTTCGGTTTATTAGCATTAAACTGCGCCCCAATGCAGAAGGCTGAGGAGTCGAAACAATGGGTTTACTGATCGATGGCCACTGGCACGACCGGTGGTACGCAGCCGCTGAGGGCGGCCGTTTCCAACGCGAAAATGCGCAGCGGCGCAACTGGATCACCGCCGATGGCGGGCCTGGCCCCAGTGGCGATGGCGGCTTTCGTGCTGAGACTGGTCGTTATCACCTCTACGTCTCCCTGGCCTGCCCCTGGGCCCATCGCACACTGATCCTACGCAAGCTGAAAGGCCTTGAAAGCCTGATCGATGTCTCGATTGTCAGCTGGCTGATGGCCGAGCACGGCTGGACCTTCGATCAGAGCCACGGGTCTACAGGGGACGCCCTGGATGGGCTGAGTTATTTGCATCAGCGCTACACCGCGGATGACGCCAATTACACCGGCCGGGTGACCGTGCCCCTGCTATGGGACAAGCAGCTCAAGCGCATCGTCAGCAATGAGTCAGCCGAAATTATCCGCATGTTCAACTCAGCGTTCGATGGCCTGACCAGTAACCGCCTGGACTTTTACCCAGAACCACTGCAGCGCGAAATCGACACGCTCAACGAACGAATCTATCCGGCAATCAATAACGGTGTGTACCGGGCGGGCTTCGCCACCTCGCAAGGGGCATACGAGGAGGCCTTCGATGAAATCTTCAGCGAGTTGGATTATCTGGAGGAGTTGCTGGGCCGTAAGCGCTATCTGGCCGGCGAATACCTGACCGAAGCCGACTGGCGTCTGTTCACCACCCTGATTCGCTTCGATGCCGTGTATCACGGCCACTTCAAGTGCAATCGGCGGCGGATCGATGATTATCCGAATCTGTCGAACTGGCTGCGTGAGTTGTATCAGTGGCCTGGCATCGCGCCGACCGTAGACTTCAGCCACATCAAAGGGCATTACTATGCCAGCCACCGCACCATCAACCCGACTGGCATCGTACCCAAAGGTCCAGCCCTGAACTTCAGCCGCCCGCATGACCGCGAGCGACTACAAGGTCGAGGCATCTGGCACAAAAGCGGACTTTGACTGCGTCGCCTTGTAAAAGGCAGGTGCCCTAGAGCTGATCTTGAGCGCCTTCGAACCAAGCCAGCTTGTCACGCAAGGTCACCACTTCACCGACAATGACCAGCGTTGGCGCATGCACCTCATGCTGCGCCACCAACTCCGGCAATTTGGCCAAAGTACCGGTAAATACACGCTGCTTGGCAGTTGTGCCTTGCTGGATCAACGCAGCCGGCGTCGTACTGGCGCGGCCATGCTTGATCAGTTGCTCGCAGATGAACGGCAGGCCAACCAACCCCATGTAGAACACCAGGGTTTGCCCCGGCGCCACAAGGTCAGGCCAAGGTAGATCGCAACTGCCGTCCTTCAAATGGCCGGTGACAAACCGCACTGACTGGGCATAATCCCGGTGGGTCAGGGGAATACCGGCATAAGCCGCGCAACCGCTGGCAGCCGTAATGCCCGGCACCACCTGGAAGGGGATGCCGTTAGCGGCCAACTCTTCGATCTCTTCGCCACCACGGCCAAAAATAAACGGGTCACCGCCCTTCAGGCGAAGCACGCGTTTGCCTTGTTTCGCCAGCTCGACCAACTGCCGGTTGAGTTGCTCTTGCGGCAGAGCATGCTCAGCGCGCTGCTTACCGACATAAATACGTTCGGCATCCCGCCGACACATCTCAATGATCGCCGGAGCGACCAGGCGGTCATACAGCACGACGTCGGCCTGCTGCATCAAACGCAGGGCACGGAAAGTCAGCAGATCGGGATCGCCAGGACCGGCACCAACCAGATAAACCTCACCGAGCACCTTGGGGGCGGCGCCACCGAGCTTGGCGTGCAGCAACCTCTCGGCTTCGACGCCCTGCCCGGCCAACACGCGCTCGGCAATTGGCCCCTGGAATACATCCTCCCAGAACACCCGACGCTGCTGCAGATCAGGAAACAGATCCTTGACCTGACCTCGGAAGCGCTTGGCCAGACCTGCCAGATGGCCATAACTGGCAGGAATCCAGGTTTCCAGCTTGGCGCGAATCAAGCGGGCCAGCACCGGCGCATCGCCACCACTGGAAACCGCGAGCAGCAAGGGTGAACGGTCGACGATGGCCGGGAATATCACGCTGCACAGAGCCGGCGCATCGACCACATTGACCGGCATGCCACGGCCACGGGCATCTTGCGACACCGTGGCATTCAATGGCTCGTCATCGGTCGCGGCGATAATCAGCACGCAGCCATCCAGGTCGCGCTCAACATAACCGCGCTCAAGCAACTCACCCCCGCTCCGCTCGACCAGCTCAGCCAGTTGCGCATCAATCTGCGGCGCCACAACTCGCAAAACAGCACCGGTATCGGTTAGCAGGCGCGATTTGCGCAGGGCAATTTCGCCGCCACCAACCACCAATACGCGTTGACCGCGCAGGTTATGAAACAGCGGCAAAAAATCCATTTAACCGATTACCTCGATACCGCCCATATAGGGTTTGAGCACTTCCGGCACGCGGATCGAGCCGTCAGCTTGCTGATAGTTTTCCAGCACGGCGACCAACGTCCGGCCAACCGCCAGACCCGAGCCGTTCAAGGTGTGTACCAGCTCCGGCTTGCCAGTCTCCGGGTTGCGCCAACGCGCCTGCATACGCCGAGCCTGGAAATCGCCGCAGTTGGAGCAGGAAGAAATCTCGCGATACTTGTCCTGGCTAGGCACCCAGACTTCCAGGTCATAGGTTTTGGTGGCGCTGAAGCCCATGTCGCCAGTGCACAAGGCCAATACCCGGTAAGGCAGCTCGAGCAGCTGCAAGACTTTCTCGGCATTGCCGGTCAGGCTTTCCAGCGCTTCGTAAGATTTGCTCGGCTCAACGATCTGGACCATCTCGACCTTATCGAACTGGTGCTGACGGATCATGCCGCGGGTATCGCGACCTGAAGCACCGGCCTCGCTGCGGAAGCATGGAGTGTGCGCGACGAACTTCAGCGGCAGCTGTTTAACGTCAAGAATTGCGTCGCTGACGATATTGGTCAGCGAAACCTCAGCCGTCGGAATCAAGTACAGGTCGGCTTCGCCGTCGCGGCTGATCTTGAACAGGTCCTCTTCGAATTTCGGCAGCTGACCCGTGCCTTGCAGTGCTGGCGCTTGAACCAGATAAGGCGTGTAAGCCTCTTCGTAACCATGCTCGCCAGTGTGCAGATTGATCATGAACTGCGACAGCGCACGATGCATGCGGGCAATGGGGCCGCGCAGCAGTGCGAAACGTGCACCCGAGAGTTTTGCTGCACGCTCAAAGTCCAGCCAGCCGTGCAGTTCACCCAGAGCCACATGGTCTTTGACCTCGAAGTCGAAAACCTTCGGAGTGCCCCAGCTACGCACCTCGACGTTAGCTTCTTCATCGTCGCCAACCGGCACCGACTCGTGCGGCAAGTTGGGAATACCCAGCAGAATGGAGTCGAGCTCGGCCTGAATCGCATCCAGCTCGTGCTTGCCATTGCTCAGCTCGTTGGCCATGCGATCGACATCGGCCATCAGCGGGCCAATATCCTCGCCACGGGCCTTGGCCTGACCGATGGACTTGGAGCGCGCGTTACGTTCGGCCTGCAGCTGCTCGGTGTGGCTCTGTACGGTTTTGCGCTGGGCCTCGAGCCCTTCGATACGCGCCACGTCCAGTTGATAACCGCGGCCAGCCAGGCGCTCAGCGATTGCCTGCAGTTCGGTACGTATCAGTTTGGGATCAAGCATATTCGTCTCTCATCATCAGAGTTTGGTCAGGGACAAGCCCGCCCAGGTGGCGAGCAGGCCGCCGAACACGCTAAGTGCCACATAGCCAAGAGCTAGCGGCAACTGCCCGCTTTCCAGCAAGCGCAGCGTGTCGAGGGAAAAGGAAGAAAAGGTCGTCAACCCACCGAGAAAGCCAACAATCAAACCGGCGCGCAATTCCAGCGGTATATCCGGGCGGAGCAAAAACAGGCCATAGAGGTAGCCAATCAGCAGGCAACCGACAATATTGACCAGCAGCGTGCCGACATTGAAGTGCTGCGGCCAATGGGCAGTGATCCAATTGGCGGTGGCAAAGCGCAGTAAAGTGCCCGCCACACCGCCTACGGCGACCGCAAGAGTCACTCGTATCATGGCTTTCTCCGTTGCCGCGGACTAGCGCGATCCTGCGCAGCGAGATGATTCAGCTTGTCACGGATTTTCAGCTCCAGGCCGCGCGGCACCGGCTGGTAATAGTTACGCGGCTCAAGGTTGTCTGGGAAGTAATCTTCGCCGGCGGCGTAAGCCTCTGGCTCATCGTGGGCATAACGGTATTCGCCGCCATAACCCAGCTCCTTCATCAATTTGGTCGGGGCATTGCGCAGATGCAACGGCACTTCCAGCGAGCCATGTTCCGCGGCATCGCGCATCGCCGCATTGAATGCGCTGTAGACCGCGTTGCTCTTCGGCGCACAGGCCAGATACACGATGGCTTGAGCGACCGCCAACTCGCCCTCCGGGCTACCCAGACGCTCCTGCACGTCCCAGGCGGATAGACAGAGGCTCAACGCACGCGGGTCGGCGTTGCCAATGTCTTCACTGGCCATGCGCACCACCCTACGGGCGATATACAGCGGGTCGCAGCCACCGTCGAGCATGCGCGAGAACCAGTACAAGGCGCCGTCAGGGCTGGAGCCGCGGACCGACTTATGCAACGCGGAAATCTGGTCGTAAAACGCTTCCCCGCCCTTATCGAAACGACGACGGCTGTCACCCAGCAAGTTTTGCAGCAGCTCGACACTGATCTCGCTGTCGTCTTCGGCCAGATCGGCAGCGTTCTCAAGGAAGTTCAGCAGCCGCCGACCATCACCATCGGCGGCCGCCATGAGAATTTTGAAGCTGTCTTCGGGCAGGCTCAGATGACGATCGCCCAAGCCTTTTGGCTCATTCAGGGCGCGTGCTACCAGCTTGCGCAGCGCCGGCTCATCCAGGCTCTTCAGCACATAGACACGGGCACGGGAAAGCAGCGCATTGTTCAGTTCGAACGAGGGGTTCTCGGTGGTCGCGCCGATGAAGATCAGCGTGCCGTCTTCCACGTAGGGTAGAAAGGCATCCTGCTGCGACTTGTTGAAGCGATGCACTTCATCGACGAAGAGAATGGTTCGTCGGCCGTACTGCGCAGCATGCTGCTGGGCAATCTCCACCGCCTGACGAATTTCCTTCACCCCGGACAACACCGCCGAGAGCGTTTCGAAATGCGCATCCGAAACCTGCGCCAGTAACCGGGCCAGAGTGGTTTTGCCGACGCCTGGCGGCCCCCAGAAGATCATCGAGTGCAACGCACCCTGCTCCAGCGCCTCGCGCAGCGGCTTGCCACGGGCTAGCAGGTGCTCCTGACCGACGTACTCATCCAAGCTGGCTGCACGCAGGCGGGCGGCCAGGGGTTGAGCTACGGGGGTATTACGGAACAAGTCCATGGCCTGCGGTCAGCACCTCTTACTACGCTTGAGCATTTACTCTTGAATCACGTCCGCGCCGGCCGGGATATCAAAAGTGAACTGGCCAGCGTCCAGGGCCGCGTTCATCTTTACCCCGAGGAACAGGATATTGGTGCGCTGGCCAACACTGTCGATCAACTGCATATCGTTGATCACGCCTTTGCGAAAGGACAGCCGCAGGTTATCGAACAGGGTGTCCTTGGCTTTCGGCTTCAGGATGAAGTCCACCACATCGCCAGCCTCTTTGAGGGTGATGTCGAAGTTCTGGCGAATCTGCGAAACATCTCCAGAGAGCAGCAAAGCTGGCGTATGAGTCAAACGCTGGTCGAGCTTTTGAATCGTCACTTGCTGCAGATCCGGGTCGTACAACCAAACTTTCTGGCCATTGGACACCAGCAACTGCTCTTGCGGCGCGTCGGTATGCCAACGGAACAAGCCCGGGCGTTTCAAGGACAACTGACCAGCCGTCTCCTGCAACTGCGTGCCGCTACCGTCCAGCGTCAGCTGGGAGAAACGCGCAGTGATGGTCTGCGCCTGGCTGAGCAGTTGGGTCAGGCGCTGAACGGCGGCCTCGTCGTCGGCCTGGGCTGGGATGACGGCAAAAGCCATGGCTGCCAGCAACAGCATGCGGATCAGTCGCATGTAAATCCTCATTGAATCCGTGGGTAGGCGTTAATCGCGAATCGGGCCCGGCGCTATAACTTCTCGGGAACCGTTGGTGTTCATAGACGTCACTACGCCGGCCATCTCCATGGCTTCGACCATCCGCGCGGCGCGGTTGTAGCCAATTTTCAGCTTGCGCTGCACGGCTGAAATCGAAGCACGGCGGCTCTCGGTAACGAAGCGTACGGCTTCGTCATACAACGGATCGTCCTCGCTGCCTTCGCTGCCACCCTCGCCACCACCACCGTCGAAGCCGCTACCGGCTTCTTCCACACCGGCGAGAATGTCTTCGATGTAATCAGGCGCGCCACGCAGCTTCCAGGCTTCGACCACACGATGAACCTCTTCGTCTGAAACGAAAGCGCCGTGAACGCGGATCGGCAGGCCAGTGCCCGGCGGTAGGTAGAGCATGTCGCCGTGCCCCAGCAACTGCTCGGCACCGCCCTGGTCGAGAATGGTCCGCGAGTCGATCTTGCTCGACACCTGGAACGCCATGCGTGTTGGGATGTTGGCCTTGATCAAGCCAGTGATTACATCCACCGATGGCCGCTGAGTCGCAAGGATCAAGTGAATACCCGCGGCCCGCGCCTTCTGGGCGATACGCGCGATCAACTCTTCAACTTTCTTGCCGACGATCATCATCATGTCGGCGAATTCGTCGACCACCACCACGATGGTTGGCAGGGTCTTCAGTAGTGGCGCTTCGTCGTGGATGCTTTCACGCTTGTACAGCGGGTCAACCAGCGGCTCACCGGCCTCTTCGGCATCCTTCACCTTGCGGTTGAAACCGGCAAGGTTGCGCACCCCCATTTTCGACATCAGCTTGTAGCGCCGCTCCATCTCGGCAACGCTCCAACGCAATGCGTTGGCAGCCTCTTTCATGTCGGTTACGACTGGACAGAGCAAGTGCGGAATGCCTTCGTAGATCGATAGTTCGAGCATTTTGGGGTCGATCATGATCAGCCGGGCATCTTCTGGCCCGGACTTGAACAGAATCGACAGGATCATGGCATTCACGCCCACCGACTTGCCGGAACCGGTGGTACCGGCAACCAGCAGGTGTGGCATCCGCGCCAAATCGGTAATTACCGGGCGGCCGCCGATGTCATGCCCCAGCGCCAAGGTTACTGGCGACTTGGCCTCGTCATACTCGGGTGAGGACAGCACCTCTGAGAAACGCACGATCTGGCGGTCTTCGTTAGGTATCTCGATACCCACAGTGGTTTTGCCTGGAATAACTTCCACCACCCGCACACTGATCACCGCCAGCGAACGCGCCAGATCCTTGGCCAGGCCGGAAATGCGGCTGACTTTGATCCCGGCTGCGGGCTGAATTTCGAAACGGGTAATCACCGGCCCCGGATGCACGGACTCGACAATGACCTCGACGCCGAACTCCTTGAGCTTGATCTCCAACAGGCGCGACATGGCCTCCAGGGACTCGGGGGAATACTTCTTCTGTTTCTTCTCGGCCACATCGAGGATCGAGATCGGTGGCAAGGTGCCCTCGACCGCACTGTCGACGAAGAGCGGCGCTTGTTTCTCTTTCTGTACGCGCTTGCTCGGCTCGGCTGCTTTAGGCGCTGCCGGCGGAGTGATCACCGGCGCGGGGCGCTTTTCGCGCTCGCTCATATGCTTGCTCAGGGCTTCTTCGCGCTCGATCAGGCGCTCTTTGACCTTCGCCTGTTCACGCCGGTCATGCACCATCGGTGCCGCCACTTCGCTGACGCGATCATCGACTTCACGCAACTGAGCGACCAATTGCTTGCGCTCGGCTCGCGCACTCCACCAGTTGTTGGTGGCGTTTTGGATCAGTTCGAACAGGTCGAGAGTGATCTTGCCGGTCAGGTCCATGACCTTGAACCAGGACAGATCGCTAAATACCGTCAAGCCAAACAGGAACAAGGCGATAAACAGCAGAGTGCTGCCCTGCACATTCAGCGCCGAAACCGCCAGCTGTCCCAGGCTCTCACCCAGCGCACCGCCAGCCGAAGCGGGCATGCTGGAACCCGAATGAAAATGGATATAGGCCAAGGCCGCGCCGGACAGAACCAGGAATACCAGGCCAATCAACCGCCAGGAAAACAACCAGCCACTCCACTGCCAGGGCTGGTGACGGCTGCGAAAGACCTGGGCGGTCTTCACCGCCAACAGCAGCGGAAACAGGTAAGCGAAATAACCGAGGGCCATGAATAGGATATCGGCGAACCACGCACCGGCACGGCCAGCGGCATTCTGAACCTGTACGACGTTGCTGGTATGGGTCCAACCCGGATCATTCTGATCGTAGGTCAGCAGCGCCATCCAAAGATAAAGGCAGAGCGCACCCAGCGCGATCAGCGCACCTTCCTTGAGCCGGTAGTGCAGTTGCTGACGCCAAACTGGTGCTTGAGCGGTAGTCGTGGAGTTCTTCAAAACGCGTCTTTTCCTGCGCCTAAGGCGCGCCCAACAATCGATTGACGGCGAAAACTTGGCCTATTGTACGGGTTTGCCTGCTCGATGCCACGCCGCGCAGCATGCATATGGCACGTTTTGCCGGCCTCTCCCGCTTCGGTGTAGCATAGCCAACAGCATCTTTCGTGCGGCTCAATTGGAGCACGCATTCTCTTTTGTGACAAAGGCTTATGAGGTGTTTTTATGAGCGAAGTCAAGCATTCACGCCTGATCATCCTGGGCTCCGGCCCTGCCGGCTACAGCGCTGCCGTATACGCCGCCCGCGCCAACCTCAAGCCCCTGATGATCACCGGCATCCAGCCCGGCGGCCAGCTCACCACCACCATCGAGGTGGACAACTGGCCAGGTGACATCGAAGGCCTGACCGGCCCGGTGCTGATGGATCGCATGCAGAAGCATGCCGAGCGCTTCGACACCGAGATCGTCTACGACCACATTCACACCGCCGAGTTGCAACAGCGCCCCTTCATTCTCAAGGGTGACAGCGGCACCTACAGCTGCGACGCACTGATCATCGCCACCGGCGCCTCCGCCCAGTACCTCGGCCTGCCATCGGAAGAAGCCTTTGCCGGCAAGGGCGTTTCCGCCTGCGCCACCTGTGACGGCTTCTTCTATCGCAACCAAGTGGTCGCAGTGATCGGCGGCGGCAACACAGCCGTGGAAGAGGCGCTGTACCTGGCCAATATCGCCAAGGAAGTGCACCTGGTGCATCGTCGCGACAAGCTGCGCTCCGAGAAAATCCTGCAGGACAAACTGTTCGAGAAAGCCGCCAACGGCAATATCCGCCTGCATTGGAACCAGACCCTGGACGAAGTGCTTGGCGATGCCTCCGGCGTGACCGGCGCGCGCCTGAAAGACACTAACAACGGCACGACCGAAGAATTACCACTGACCGGCGTGTTTATCGCTATCGGCCATAAGCCCAATACCGACCTGTTCCTGGGCCAACTGGAAATGCATAACGGCTACCTGTTGATTCAGGGCGGCAACGAAGGTAATGCCACCGCTACCAGCATCGAAGGCGTCTTCGCCGCCGGTGACGTCGCCGACCATGTCTATCGCCAGGCCATCACCTCGGCGGGCGCGGGCTGCATGGCCGCACTGGATGTCGAGAAGTTCCTCGACATCAGCAACTGAGCCTTGTAGGTGGGCACCCCCGCCCCCACCTACGCCCTGCCCTCTTGGCCTAGCCCAGCATGCTGACCTGGCTACAGCGCGACTCTCTGGACTTCCCCCCTCTCGGCAAGGCCCTGCGGGAGCCCAACGGCCTGCTCGCGGCCGGCGGCGACCTGAGCGCCGACCGCCTGATCCAAGCCTACCGTCACGGCTGCTTTCCCTGGTACCAGGATGGGCAGCCAATTCTCTGGTGGTCACCGGATCCACGCACCGTACTATTTCCGGGCGAGCTTCACATCTCCCGCAGCCTGAACAAGACCCTGCGCCAGGCCCAATATCAGGTGACCTTTGATCGGGATTTCTCTGCCGTGATCCGGGCCTGCGCAGCTCCACGCACCTATGCCGATGGCACCTGGATCACCTCCAGCATGCAAGCGGCTTATCTTGAATTGCACCAGCGCGGCATTGCCCACTCGGTCGAAGTCAGGCTCGGCGGCGAGCTAGTGGGAGGACTTTATGGGCTGGCGATTGGGCAATTGTTTTTCGGGGAATCCATGTTCAGTCGAGCGGATAACGCCTCGAAGGTGGGCTTTATCACACTGGTCGAACACCTGCGCGCCTGGGGCTTTGTGCTGATCGACTGCCAAATGCCCACTCCGCACCTACAGAGCTTTGGCGCCCGCGCGATTCCTCGCGCAGAGTTCGCGGACTACCTGGCCCGGCACCTGAATCAAGCGAATACAGCGGACTGGCTTACCTAGGCGTGTCCGACAGCCTGGCATACACTTACTCTAAGGCTCCCTTGAGGGTTCATCATGACCGAGTTGGCTCGCCTTAAGTTTTACGCCACTCAGCCACACCCCTGCAGCTATCTGCCCGAGGAACAGGCTACGACGCTGTTCCTCGACCCCAGCCAGCCAATGGATGTGGAGGTTTATGCTGAGCTTTCGGAAATGGGCTTTCGCCGTAGCGGCGATCACCTCTACCGCCCACATTGCCAGCGCTGCACAGCCTGTGTACCTGCGCGCATTCCTGCGGCGCAATTCACACCCAACCGCCAGCAACGACGAATCCTCAAGCGCAACGACGAGCTTGAGGTCCGCGCCGTGCGCCCAACTTTCAATGAAGAGTATTACGCACTCTATGCGCGCTATATCGAGCATCGCCACGCCGATGGTGACATGTATCCACCCAATCGCGATCAATTCGCGACCTTTTTGGTGCGCGACCTACCCTTCTCCCGCTTTTACGAGTTCCGGCTATCCGGTCGCTTGCTAGCAGTCGCGGTAACCGACGTACTGCCCAATGGCCTTTCTGCGGTTTATACCTTCTACGATCCCGACGAGGAACGCCGAAGCTTGGGACGATATGCCATCCTCTGGCAGATCGGCGAAACCGTTCGCCTAGGCTTACAGGCGGTCTATCTCGGCTATTGGATCAAGAGCTGCCGAAAGATGAACTACAAGACCCAATACCGCCCCATAGAGCTGTTCGTCAATCAACGCTGGATAACCCTCTCCTGAATACCTTGGCGGGCGCGGCTATTTTCGGGCACAATGCACGCCGCTTTTGCCTGGCGCCAGTTGCACCGGGCCATTCATTGGATACCGAGGGCTTTACTGCATGTCGAAAGAAGACAGCTTCGAAATGGAAGGCACTGTCGTCGACACCCTGCCCAACACCATGTTCCGTGTGGAGTTGGAAAATGGGCACGTCGTAACCGCGCACATTTCCGGCAAGATGCGCAAAAACTATATTCGCATCCTGACCGGCGACAAAGTACGTGTTGAATTGACGCCCTACGACTTGAGCAAGGGCCGCATTACTTACCGCGCGCGCTAAGCCAGTCCTAATGAAAACGCCCGGCATTTGCCGGGCGTTTTCATTTCTAGCCGATTATTGGCTATGCCATCTCAGCGGTGGTCTCGAAGTCGAAAGTCAGCTCGCCATCTTTCACATCGATGTGTACGACACCGCCATGCTCAGCCAATTCGCCGAAGAGAATCTCCTCAGCTAACGGCCGCTTGATCTTGTCCTGAATCAGGCGAGCCATTGGTCGAGCACCCATCTGCGAATCATAGCCACCGGCAGCCAACCAGCTGCGTGCCGCATCACTGACCTCAAGCGTGACGTGCTTATCCTCCAACTGCGCCTGCAACTCAGTGAGGAACTTGTCGACCACACTCTTAATCACTTCGTGACTCAGGCGACCAAACTGGATGATGGTGTCCAGACGGTTACGAAACTCCGGCGAAAAGCTCTTCTTGATCACTTCCATGGCATCCGTGGAGTGATCTTGATGAGTGAAGCCGATAGAAGCCCGTGCCGCGGTTTCCGCACCGGCGTTGGTGGTCATGATCACGATGACGTTGCGGAAGTCCGCTTTGCGCCCATTGTTGTCGGTCAGGGTGCCGTGATCCATCACCTGCAGCAGCAAGTTAAAGACCTCTGGATGAGCCTTTTCGATTTCATCCAGCAGCAGCACGCAATGCGGCATCTTGGTAATGGCCTCGGTAAGCAAGCCGCCCTGATCGAAACCAACATAGCCCGGCGGCGCACCGATCAATCGCGAAACCGTATGGCGCTCCATGTACTCGGACATGTCGAAACGCACCAACTCGATCCCCATCGCCTTAGCCAGTTGCCGTGCCG
>JBOICE010000537.1:0-6572 GCA_050739815.1 Pseudomonas sp.
TAAAACGACTTTGACTCCAGATTGCGCTGGGTGTTCATCCACCTGGCCGGGAGTTCAGAACTGTAGCAGCGCGCATCCTGAACAAGCTGCAGGGGGAGATCAAGCTCAAGCAGGGCCGGCGCGCCCTCTAAGCCCTGCTGTCGCTGAGGTTAAGGGCAGGCCCCGCTGGCCTTCAGTCTGGCTCTTGGCGGTTTTCCGTAATGCCTCTGATAAACTCGGCGCCCCCTTTTTGCGCGTCGGAATGTTCGTATGTTCAATGTTTATCATTTTGCTCGAAAGCTGCGATGAGTCATGCCGTTTCTCGGCTGCGCGCCGAGCGTCTGGAGCGCTGCACCAAACCTTTTATCGCGCGTGGTTCGCGAGCAGTACGTTGCGCAAATTGCCGGGTGATCGACAGCTATTGCCTATGCGCCTGGCGTCCCCGGATGCAGACGCAAGCGGGTGTTTGCCTGTTAATGCACGACGTGGAGCCGTTGAAGCCGACCAACACCGGCTGGTTGATTGCTGATGTGCTGCCAGACACCTTTGCCTATAGCTGGTTTCGGACCTCGGTAGAGCCCGAGGTTCCGCTACTGCTCAATGATCCGCAGTGGCAACCCTATGTGGTCTTTCCGGGTGAGTTCGTGGCGCCTGAGCGGGTGGTGACCGAGGTCACCCTGGAGGAGGGCAAGCGTCCGCTGTTCATCCTGCTCGATGCGACCTGGACCGAGGCGCGCAAGATGTTCCGTAAAAGCCCCTATCTCGACAGCTTGCCGGTGCTCAGCCTGCAGCCCGAGCAACTGTCGCGTTACCGCCTGCGACGTTCCAAACGAGATGACCATCTGTGTACTTCGGAGGTGGCGGCGCTGTGCTTGGAACTGGCGGGTGAGCAACGGGCGGGTGCGGCGCTGGATGCTTACCTGGAGGTGTTCACTGCGCATTACTTGGGCGCCAAATACCAGCGTGCGGTCAATCCTGAAGACGAGATACACCAGCGGCTGGCGGCGTATCTGTAGGTTTCGCCCCTGGCGTGTGCGCGAGCCGTACGCTTTATGCCGTCACCCGCGCCATACAGGCGGGGTGACGGACGCTGGCGAGTGAGCTCGAAGCGGTGCTGTCAGGCTGTTTTGCTTTCAAGCACGCCGTTGTCGAGCTTCTTCGGCCACAACTGTGCCACCAACATACCCGCGAACATCAAGCCGCAACCGATATAGCCGCGCAGGTGCAGCGATTCGTCGAGCAGCAGGGCGCCGGCAATGGCGGCGAATACCGCCTCCAGTGAAAAAATGATCGCCGCATGGGAGGCGATGGCATGTTTCTGCGCGATCACCTGCAAGGTGTAGCCGATACCGACGGAGATCAGTCCGCCATAAATAATCGCCGGGCCGGCGGCGGCGATGCTATCCAGCTGGATCTCTTCGAACACCAGCGCCAGCAGCAGGCTAACCAGCGCGCACACGGCGAACTGGATGGCCGCCAGACGGATCGGGTCATAGCGGCTGGCGAAAAAGCCCACCAGCAAGACATGGATGCCCCAGACGAAGGCGCCGGCCAGTTGCAGCCAGTCGCCAGAAGCAACGTGGAAATTTTCGCCGACACTCAGCAGGAACATACCGAGCACTGCCAGGCTCGCGCCCAGCCAGGTGCCGAGGCCGGTCTTGTGGCCGAGCGCCAAGCCCAGCAGCGGGACGACGATCACGTACAGCCCGGTGATGAAGCCGGAGTTGGTCACGCTGGTGAACAGCAAGCCGACCTGTTGCAGGTTGATCCCCAGCGATAGGGCTATACCCATTAGCAGGCCGCCCAATAGCAGGCCACGGTTGAGCGGTTGTTTCGCCCCATCGGCTGGTCGGCGCAACACCAGCGGCAGCAATACCAAGGTGCCCAGGGCGAAGCGCAGGCCGGAATACAGGTAGGGTCCGATCGAGTCCATGCCCACGCGTTGAGCGACAAAAGCGCTGCCCCAGATCATCGCGGTGATCAGCATCAATAGGTCGGCGCGCAGGGCTTGGCTTCGCATGGTCGATCTCGGCAGGAAAAGCCGCTGACTGTGCCGGAAAGCTTTGAACTTGACCACCCCTGCATGGCTCGGCATGCTGAGCGCCGCCTCAGGCCCAACAAAAACAGGATATGCCCCATGGCCGCCTACGAAATCCTGATTGCCGATGATCATCCGTTGTTTCGCAGCGCCCTCCAGCACGCTCTAACACTGGGCCTTGGCCCGCAAGTGCGGCTGGTGGAAGCCGCCAGCATCGCTGAGTTGGAAGCCCGCCTGGGTGAAAAAGCCGACTGGGATCTGGTCCTGCTCGATCTGAATATGCCGGGCGCCTATGGGTTCTCCGGCTTGGTGCTGCTGCGTGGGCAGTACCCGCAGGTTCCCGTGGTGATGGTGTCCGCTCAGGAAGATGCCGAGGTGGTCGCCCGCTCGCGGGTGTTTGGTGCCAGTGGTTTTATTCCGAAATCCAGTTCGCTGGAAACAATTCAGCAGGCTGTACGGGTGGTGCTCGATGGTGAAGTCTGGTGGCCGCCGCAGACGCTCGAGGGGGCTAGTGTGTCGGCCGAAGCCAAGGCCGCCAGTGCTGGGTTGGCCAGCTTGACGCCACAGCAGTTCAGGGTGTTGACCATGGTCTGCGATGGCTTGCTGAACAAACAGATCGCCTACGAGCTGAACGTTTCCGAAGCGACGATCAAGGCTCACGTCACCGCCATCTTCCGCAAGCTGGGTGTGCGCACGCGAACTCAGGCGGCGCTGTTGTTGCAGCATCTGGAGTCTATTCCTGCCAGCTGATCCGCTGCGCTAGGTTTTCACGCATTTTTGACCGCTGCTGGCGTAGCCTGCGGCCCTTACAAATTCTGGTTGTTTTCCTATGTCACCATTCAAGGGCCAGACCGGCCTGAAACGCATCCTTAACGCCGCCGGCTATTCGTTTGATGGGTTGCGCGCCGCCTTTGCCGGCGAAGCCGCCTTTCGCCAGTTGGTGCTGCTGAATGTGCTGTTGGTTCCGCTGGCGTTCTGGTTCGACGTCAGCCGCGGCGAGCGCGCGTTGATGATTGCCGTGTGCCTGGTGGCTCTGATCGTTGAGTTGCTCAATTCGGCGGTCGAGGCGGCGATCGATCGCATCTCGCTGGATCTGCACCCATTATCGAAAAACGCCAAGGACATGGGCAGCGCCGCACAGTTTGTCGCGTTGAGCCTGATTGCCAGCGTTTGGGCGGTGATTCTGCTGTAGGGCATCCTCGTGTGGCTGTGCGGTGAGTGCGGCACGGCCACCCTAGCCAAGCGACGGCAACACTATCTCATCGCTGCGGCTGACGCCTGCGGTCAATTGCCGGCATTGCTCTAGAAACTCACGCATGGCGCTGGTCTGGTACTTCTGTTTGTGCCAGATGAAGTAGAACTGCCGGGTGAGATCCAGCTCCGGGGTTTCCACCGGCACCAAGCTGCCACGGCGAAACGCATCGCGCAGCGCCAGGCGCGAGATGCAGCCAATGCCCAAGCCAGACTCCACCGCCCGTTTGATCGCCTCGGTATGCTCCAGCTCCAGGCGGATATTCAGCGCCATCGGGTGGTGGCGCATCGCCTGATCGAAGGTCAGGCGCGTACCCGAACCCTGCTCGCGCAGAATCCACGCCTCGCGGCTCAGCTCCGCTAAATTGGCTTGGCCGCTGCTGGCAAGCGGATGTTGCGGGGCGCAGAACACGACCAATTCATCCTCCACCCAGGGCTGCACTTCGATGTCTGGGTGTTGGCAGTCGCCTTCGATCAGCCCTAGATCGATCTCGTAATGCGCCACTTGCTGCACCACGTGAGCGGTGTTCTGTACGTGCAGTTTGACCCGGCACTCCGGGTGGTGCTGCATGAAGCTGCCGATCAGGAGGGTGGCCAGGTAGTTGCCCACCGTCAGGGTGGCGCCGACGGAGAGTGAGCTGAAACCACTTTTGCCGTTGAGCATGCGCTCGATTTCTTTCGCCTGGTCTAGCAGTGCTACCGCTTGCGGCAGCAACTGATGGCCCAGGGCGTTAAGCGACAGGCGTTTACCGGCGCGATCGAAGAGTTGGCAGTTGGATTGCCGCTCCAGTTCGGTCACCGAGGTGCTGGCGGCTGACTGCGAGAGGGCCAGCGATTCGGCCGCGCGCGACACGCTTTCCTGCTGCGCGACGGCGACGAAAACCTGGAGTTGACGGAGAGTGAATCGCATATCTATATAACCGATAACCTATATCTTAATAATTCACTTAACAGATATTGTGGGCGCCCTTAAAATGCCGCGCAACTGCACCCGTCGGGTGTGAGCGACTTTCCGAGGAAGCCTGCATGAGCAATCTGAACGTAGAGCGTGTGCTCAGCGTCCACCATTGGAACGATACCCTGTTCAGCTTCAAGACCACCCGCAATCCTGGCCTGCGTTTCGAGAACGGCCAGTTTGTGATGATCGGTCTGCAGCAAGAGAGCGGGCGCCCGCTGATGCGTGCTTACTCGATCGCCAGCCCGAACTACGAAGAGCACCTGGAGTTCTTCAGTATCAAGGTTCAAGACGGCCCCTTGACCTCGCGGCTGCAACACCTGAAGCCAGGTGATGAGCTGATGGTCAGCCGCAAGCCCACCGGTACCCTGGTGCTGGATGACCTGCTGCCGGGCAAGCACCTCTACCTGCTCAGCACCGGCACCGGTCTGGCGCCGTTCATGAGTGTGATCCAGGATCCGGAAACCTACGAGCGTTTCGAGAAGGTCATCCTGATTCACGGTGTGCGTTATGTGAACGAAGTGGCCTACCGGGAATTCATCACCGAGCACCTGCCGCAGAACGAGTTCTTCGGGGACGCGCTGAAAGAAAAGCTGATCTATTACCCCACCGTGACCCGTGAGGAATTCGAGAACATGGGCCGGCTGACCGACCTGATGCGCAGCGGCAAGCTGTTCAGCGACATCGGCCTGCCACCGATCAACCCGCAGGACGACCGCGCGATGATCTGCGGTAGCCCGAGCATGCTCGATGAGACCAGCGAAGTGCTGGACGGCTTCGGCCTGAAAATCTCTGCACGCATGGGTGAGCCGGGTGACTACTTGATCGAACGTGCATTCGTCGAAAAGTAAGCCGCTCGCGTGACCTGAAAAAGCCCGCCCCTTGGCGGGCTTTTTTGTGTTTGCGTAGACGCTGCTTGCAACATCGGCGAGCGAAGCTCAGTGCCACGCCCGCTCCTGCGGGCCGGCTGCATTCCCCTCATCCATGTGGGTCACAAGGCAACAATGCTTGAGAAAGCAGAGCTTGCCTGTGCTCACTGAACGCTCCGAAGCCATTCTTAACGTCGCATGGTCGAGTGCAGCCAGCTTCTCAGCTGTGGCTGAAACGCTGACCGGACAGCGCCGGGTGATAGATCGGTTGCACCTTGTTGCCGGCGGGGTCGAGCAGATGAAAGCTGCGCGCGCCATCGCCGTGATCGAAGGGGCGGTCGAGCAGGGTGACGCCCTGTGCCTTCAGGTACTGATACCAGGCTTCCAGCTCTTCGACGCTGTCGACGATAAAACCGTAGTGATCAACCGCCTGCACGCCATTGCTCTCGGCATAGGCGCGCCCGAGGGAGAGGTTGTCGTTGCCGCAGGTCAGGTACACCAAGTCTTCATTGGCGCGGTGCAGCACTCGCATGCCGAGCACCTCGACATAAAAGCGCTCGCAGGCTTCCAGATTCGGCACCAAGAGGGCCAGGTGACGTAAACCGTTAAGCTGGCTGGGGCGGCTGGGCATTTTCTTGCACTCCAATTTGTATACAATTTGCCGGGAATATAAGACAAAAAGGACTGCTCTGTGTACTGCCTGATTCTTAAGACCCAGCTAAAGCCCAACAGCTTCGAGGCCTTTATGGCTGCCATGCGTGTCAACGCCGCCGCCTCGGTGCGCGATGAGCCAGGCTGTCTGGCGTTCGATGTGCTGCGTGATCGCAGCGATCCGGATCTGCTTTATCTCTATGAGGTTTACACCGACGAGGCGGCGTTTGAGGCGCATCTGCTTACGGCGCACTTTCTCGCCAGTCGGCCATTGGTGGACCCACTGATCCTCACCCAGGAGGTGCTAGAGGCCGATGGGCTGGCGCTTAATCCAGCGCGCTGCTGATGGCGGCAACGCTGTAGGGGCGCATAAAGTCGCCCCTATAGACGCGCGACTTGAGTGCTTTGCCCTGCGTCTAAGCGTGCAATTTCTCGACGCCTAGGCTTTAGCCACTTCCACCACGCAGATGCGCGTCGGTTCGGGATAGTGCCAGCGCACCTCCACATCCCACAAACGGGTGCCGTAGCGGCGGCTGGGTTCTGGCTGCTGATAGGCCGGGCGCGGGTCTTGCGCCAGGCACTGCTCGATCAATTCGACCAGGGGCTCGCCGAGGCGCTGCGCCTGCTCATGGGCCTGTGCTAGCGCGGCGTCAGCCCAGTCCACGGCAATCAACTGCGGAGCCACGTCGGCAATCCGGTTGTAGGCCATATCGAGCCGGTCGGCATAGGGCACATAGGGTTTGATATCCAGCACCGGCGTGCCGTCCAGCAGGTCGATACCGGACAGCCAGAGTTTGCCGGGTTCGACCCGCTCCAACTTGACCACCGA
>JBOICE010000538.1:0-6479 GCA_050739815.1 Pseudomonas sp.
TCCATGCTTTCGCTGGCGAGAGTGACATCGGCAGGCGCCGACGGTGTGGCTTTCTGCGGGTTGATGCTGGCGCGGAGCTGCTGCGCGTACGTCTTGCTGGTCAGCTTGTCGATCGGCACGGTCGCAAAATCGGGGGTCGGCCAGATGACGCGCGCGGTCGAGAAAGGCGCGGCGCATCGCCTCGGCCAGGTAATGCACGTGCTGCGCCGAGTTGTGACCGAGTGAGCGCAGGTCATACCCTTCAAGGATGTTCAGCATCTCGATCAGCGCGACGCCGCCGCTGCTGGGCGGCGGCATGCTGATGACCTCGTAGCCACGATAGGTGCCACGCACAGGCGTGCGTTCCTTTGCCTGGTAGCGGGCCAGGTCCTCTTCCGTGATCAGGCCGCCGCCACGTTTCATCTCCTCGGCAAGCAGACGCGCGGTCTCACCCTTGTAGAATCCATCACGACCCTGTTTCTCGATGCGCTCGAGCGTGCGCGCGAGATCGGGCAGCCGAATCACCTCGCCCTCTGCGTACGGTTCGCCGTTCTTCGAGTAGGCCTGCACGGATGCGGGATAGCGCGCCAGCGACCGGCGGACTGCACCGGCGAGGGATGCGGCGAGCCCGGGCGGCGCTTTGAAGCCATCGCGCGCGAGTGCGACCGCCGGCTGTACCAGGTGCCCCCACTCACGTGAGCCGTACTTCTCGTGCGCCAGCGCAAAGCCTGAAACCGTGCCAGGCACACCGACCGCCAGATGGCTGCGATGGTGAATCGTCGACGAATACTCGCCGGCCGAGTCCAGGAACATGTTCGGGTGCGCCTTGAGCGGCGCCTTCTCGCGGAAATCGATTGCGGTCGTCCGGCCGTCGGGAAAACGGATCACCATAAATCCGCCACCGCCAATGTTGCCGGCAGTCGGGTAGGTCACGGCCAGCGCCAGCCCGGTTGCGATGGCAGCATCCACGGCATTGCCGCCCTCACGCAGTACGCGATCGCCGATCTCACTGGCGATCGCGCTGGCTGACACCACCATCGCGCTCTGCGCGGCGATGGGCTGGTCAGCACGGCTGGACGTGGGTGGGGGCGTGGGCGCGGGGGTAGGCGCGGGCGTGGGGGCGCACGCGGCGGCGAGCGCGAGGGTCAGAGTGGCGCTGAAACGCCAGATGGTTTTCTCAATCACGAGTCACCCATTCGGTCGGATCGGTCCGCGGTAAAGCGAATGCGTTGAAATACACGCGATAGAGACAACGGGCAATACGGCGGCGGGTGCGTGGGCAGTGAGAGGTCGATGTCGAAACGGCGGCGGACGCCTGGCGGTGAGAGGTCGATGTCGAAACGGCGGCGGGCGCCTGGCGGTGAGAGGTCGATGTCGATGTCGTTGTCGATGGCGTTCGCGAACGGCTGGGCAGCGCGTGGGCGGTGAGAGGTCGTTGTCGTTGTCGTGGCGCCGGGCCGCTTCCGGACTGCTCAGGGGTCCTGCGGTGCCGCTTTCAGGTTCATGTAACGATGGGGGTCAGTCACCTCGGTGAATCCAAATTTGCGATAGAGCTCCTGCGCATCGCGCGTGACCAGGCTGGCGAGCGAGCGCTGCACGACGTCGAGTGGCCGGCCGAGCGCCCACAGTAGGCGTGATTGCACAGGCAGTCGTGGATGGCCCGCACATCCAGACGGGCAGGATCGGTGGTGATCTCGAGATCATCGCGCGACCACGAGCGGATCGTGCTTGTCATCGGCGCAAGGTAGTCCTGGCGCGAGCGCAGCGTAGGCCGGATTGGAATGCGCCCACTGTTGCGGGCGTGCGGTTGCGCCCGGGCTGGCCGGGCCCCATGCTGTCACTCCCCGCGACGGCCGGATTCCCCGCGATTTGTGCCGGATCATCGACGGAGATGACGATCATTTGCCCTCGAAGGAACGATGACCGCAACCCCAGTCACCCGTTTGCTCCAGCGCGTTGCGAAGGTGGAGCCCGAGGAAACGCCGGCCGTCCTCGCCGCGTTCCTGCTCTTCTTCTGCGTGCTGGGCGGCTACTTCATGGTGCGTCCGGTCCGAGAGACCGTGGGCACGATCCTGGGCCGGGATCGCGTAGCCGATCTCTTCGTGGTCACCTGGATTGCATCGATTGCGATCGTGCCGATCTATGGCGCGCTGTGCGCGCGCTTCCGGCGCAGTGTGTTTCTGCCCTGGATCTATGCGTTCGTGGCAGTCTCTCTCGGCGTGGTCGGGCTGCTGCTGCGATCGGGTGAGGCGAGTGTTGCGGCGAGCCGGTTCTTCTACGTCTTCATCAGTGTCATCAACCTTTTTGTCGTCTCGGTATTCTGGAGCTTCCTGCTCGAGCTGTTCAATGCGACCCAGACACGGCGGCTGTTCGGCGTGATCGCGGCTGGTGGTACCGCGGGTGCGCTGATCGGTCCGTTCCTGACTTCCCTGCTGGTGCGCGGCATTGGCCATCGCGGCATCCTGTTCATTGGCGCCGGCATGTTCGTGATCGCCATTGTCTGCCAGCGACTGCTGCTCCGCATCGGCGCGCGGCAACAGTGGTCGTCCGCGGAGTCCGCACTTTCCATGGACCGGCCGATGGGCGGCAATCCATTTGCGGGGTTCACACTGGTGCTGCGCTCGCCGTACCTGCTCGGCATCGCGCTCTTCGTCGTGCTGCTGGCATCGGTCAACACGTTCCTCTATCTGACACAGCTCGATATCGTCACCGCGACCTACCCGGATGAAATGCAGCGGACCATCGTGTTCAGTCGGCTGGATTACACGGTGCAGTCGCTCACGATCATCTCGCAGCTGGCATTCACCGGGCGACTGGCGACCCGCTTCGGTGTCGGCATTCTGCTGGCTGTTGTGCCCCTGGCGATGGTCGGCGGCTTCGTTGCTCTGGCCGCGACGGGTACGTTCGGCGTGCTGGCGTTCGTGATGATCACGCGCCGAGTGGGCGAATACGCGTTTGTGCGGCCGGGCCGCGAGATGCTGTTCAGCCGGGTCGACACCGAGACGAAGTACAAGGCGAAGAACCTGATCGACGTGCCGGTCTATCGCGGCGGTGATGCACTCTCCGGCCAGGTCGAGACCGGGCTCTCGTCTGCGGGGTGGCCGGCGAGTGCCATCGCGCTCCTCGGCGCGGCTGTGGCGATGGCCTGGGCGGTTACCGGCTTCAGGCTTGGGCGGGCGCGCAGCGAGCCGAAGGAGGCCGAGAAGAAGCCGGAGCCGGTAACGGTTTAGAACTGCCGGAAGAGGGGAAGAGTGGAAGAGTGGAAGAGCGGAAGAGGGGAAGAGCGGAAGAGCGGAAGAGCGGAAGAGCGGAAGAGCGGAAGAGCGGAAGAGCGGAAGAGCGGGTGCAACCGCGGAGCGGGCAAGGGCATCAACTGACGAGCACGAGAACTCGTACGAGCACGACGGTGAGAGGGGCATATGACGGCATCGCGGCGGGACTTCGTCAAGACCACGGCTGCGGCGGGTGCGGCGCTCGCCCTTGGTGGACACACTGCTGGCGCGCAGAATGAAACACTGCGGTTGGACGAGGATCGCAACGGTAAGGCGGATGCACCGCTCAAGATCCTGATCCTGGGCGGCACCGGGTTCACGGGTCCGCATCAGGTGAACTACGCTGTGGCTCGCGGACACACGGTTGCGGTGTTCAATCGCGGCCGGCGCCAGGCCGATATCCCGAATTCGGTGGAGCATCTGCGCGGCGATCGCAACGCGCCCGATGGTGTGGCTGCGCTCAAGCGCAGTCGCACGTGGGACGTCGTGATCGACATCCCGACCACCATGCCGAAGTGGGTGCGCGATGCCGGACTCGCACTCAAGGGCCGCACCAACCAATACATCTTTATCTCGACCATCTCCACGTATGCGGGCTTCCCCAGCGCGGGCATGGACGAAACCAGTGAGCTGGCAAAATACTCCAGCACCACGGATCCCTTCGCGCTGCCAGCGGATTCCGCCGGGCGATACTACGGTCCGCTGAAGGTTCTCTCGGAGCAGGAGGCCGAGAAACACTTCCCGGGCAAGACGACGATCATCCGCCCGGGGCTCATCGTCGGACCGGGCGATCCATCGGACCGTTTCACGTACTGGCCGGTGCGCATCGCGCGGGGTGGCGAGGTGCTGGCGCCGGGTGATCGCAAGGATCCGGTGCAGATCATCGATGCGCGCGACCTGGCCGAGTGGGTGATCCGCATGGCCGAGCAGAACGCGACCGGCATCTACAACGCCACGGGCCCGCGCTCGCCGCTGGACATGGGCGAAATGCTGGGCGGCATTCGCGCGGCTATGCCGGGCGATCTCGATGTAAAGTTCAGCTGGGCGTCCGCGGAGTTTCTGCAGCAGCAGCAGGTGCGTGGCTGGAGCGATCTGCCGGTATGGGTTGCGCCACGCGAGAACAACGCAGGGTGGAGCCGCGTCAGCATCGACCGCGCACTGGCCAAAGGTCTTACCTTCCGCCCGCTCGCGGTCACGGCGAAGGACACGCTCGAGTGGGACAAAACGCGCCCCGAGCAGGAGCGGACCAACCGTCGTGCCGGATTGAAGGCCGAGCGCGAGGCGGAAGTGCTGGCTGCGTGGAAGGCGCGGTCGGCATAAGGCCGACGCGCCCGCAATAGCTGACAGTGCCCGCCGTGCCAACAAACCAACCGGACGATCGACCGGTCTAAGCGAGCGGGAGCCTGTGGCGATAGGTACGTCACAGGCCCCGCGTTCTTTTTCCGGGAGGTTGTATGCGCTCTTTTCTTGTTCTGAGTCTCACTGCCGCCGTGGTTGCAGTCCTGCCAGTCGAAGCAAACGCACAGAGGCGACCCCGCACCATCATCAACGACTGCTGCTCGGCGAACCGGTTCTCACTGGAGCCGTACGGCGGCGCCATGAAAGATGCGTACGACATTGGCGCCGATGATGACGTGGGCTACCTGGTTGGTTTCCGCGTGGGCATTGCGCTGAGCTCGCGCACGCGACTCGTTGGCAACCTCGGCTACAGCTACACCGAGAACGTGGCCGATAGCGGACCGCTCAGCAGCTACTACATCTACGACAACGTGTGGGTGCTGACGACGGGCGGTGCGGAGTTCGATGTGGTGCCGGGTCCGACGAGTGCGGCGCTCGGCCTGCAGTTCGGCGTGGCATGGCGCAAGGTAGACCATGATGACACGGTGGGCTCACCATCGTTTCCGGCCGAGTCAACCGATCGGTTCAGTACGTACGAGGTCGTGGTACCGAGCCTCACGGCGCGGCATCGCCTGACCTCGCGCGCGAACTTCATGGCCGGCATTCACGACCACATCTTCAACCTGTTCGACGGCACGGCAAAACACAGCCCGGCACTGACGGTGGGCCTATCATTCCGGTGAGGACTGAAGCCAGCCGAGCAGCGGGTGGTGATCGGAACCATAACGCGAGTCGATCCGCGTGTATGAGGCGCGCCACTCGTCCGGCACGCGGAAAAAGAGGTAGTCGAGCCGCCGCTGAATGAAGCGATACTGGAACGTAGGAAACGGCGGCGGCTCGGGCGTGCCGGCGAAGGCAACGCGCAGGCGCGGCAGCGCGTCTTCCAGCAATTCGGGTCCCCAGGTATTGAAGTCGCCGCCCACGACCACCATCTCCTGATCCGCCAATTCCGCGATCAGCGCGCTGGCTTGACGGACACGGCCCCTTCCCAGACTCGCGCTCAACCGCAGGAGCCTGGAGCGTGTGTCGAGGTGCACCGACGCCAACACGACCTCGGCCCTGGCGCCAGCAATCGTCCTGGCTTCGATGGCGGCAACCGCTATAACCCGACGCTCCACTTCGTAGGGCAACTCGATTGCACGCACGTTCTCCAGCTCGATCGTGCTCAGGACGGCATTGCCACGGTCTTCATTCGGCAGCCCATGACGTGGCGGGCCGTTACGCATCGACGGCACGTAAAACAGCGCCAGCCCCAACCTGCGGGCCGTCTCCACGATGTCACGCCGGGGCGTTGGGCCGGGCGGATCGTGGGTGATGCGACGCGGTACGTCGATGCGCACGCGCGCCGGCACTTCGTCACCCGCGCGATGAACTTCCTGGAGCAACAGCACGAAGTGCCGCACGGGCCGGCCGTTCGTGAACCGGCCGGCGCGCAGGTCGTGCACGAGGCGCTCAACGTCGCCGCCACCCACGTGCGTATTCCAGCTCACGATCGCGATCGAATCGATCGGAACACTCCCAGCGTCTCGCGGTGCCGGCGTGACGTCGATCACGGCGGGCCCCACCGTCTCGCACCAGTAGTCGAGCGCGTACCGGTCCGCCGAATCGGCCACTTCGGACCAGGCGACATTGACCGGAAGCCCGTCATCGCCATCGAGGATCGCGAAACGACGACAGGTTTCATTCGCAGGCGACATCGACTCGAGGCGCTGGCATGCAGTCGCAGCAACGGCGAGCAGGCACAACAGAGTGCATCGCATTAAATGTGACTACTGCAGGGATTGGGCGAGGCAGAGTCGGTTGGATGCCGGTGCCAGGTTGACCCGGTCG
>JBOICE010000539.1:0-3509 GCA_050739815.1 Pseudomonas sp.
CTTTCAAACCGCCGCCCAGATCTTCAGCGCCTTTCAGGCCCCAACGGGATCCGTTGACACCGGAGGTGTCAACCACGGTTTGACGTTGGCCAACGCCGGCGACTTCAACTTTGCTGCTACCGAGCCAGACGTCAGCGACGCCATACAGGGTCACGGAAGATTGGGCCATTGCGGCACCGGAAGCTGCCAACACAGCCAAAGCGATAAGGGTCTTTTTCATTCGAGATTTCTCCATGGTTAAACATAGGGCTCAGGCACGGGGTCATCTCAGGCTTTCGCCTTTGTGACTCCACCAGAGACCCGGGACAATAGAAACGAGCCTGATGTTGAGAGTTGCTTTGCATTCGTTCCGCGTGCCCTCCCGTTTGCAGCACACTTCGAGAATTCGGAAAAAATTTTGTTTATCGAAACTCTACCAGCACGGAAACTTTTGACAACATATTTTTGCGCGGCTGTTTGTTCGCCGCCACGGTCTGGTGCGCGAGGTCCCTTTCGGGTGCGCTAACCCGCGGGTAAACACCAAGCCGCCCAATGGGGGCGACTAACTAATATTCAGTATCTCGAAACTATTTTCAGAATTTCAGATGCTTCTCAACATCCCTCCCTCGCCTTTCACCCGCCCGGAAATGTTCGAGCCCGACGTGATGGTGATCGACAAGAAGTGGTATTCGCTCGGAAAACTGGGCATGGTGCGGCCGCTGCTGTTCGACGTCACCAACGGCGGCTGGGTCAGCATCCTGAAGGCCGAGGGCGAGGGCACGATCCAGCGCCATCGCCATGCCACGCCGGTCACCGCCTGGACCATGGACGGCGCCTGGGGCTACCGCGAGCACGATTGAGTCGCGCGCGCCGGCAGCTTCGCCTACGAGCCGGCCGGCCACATCCACACGCTGTACATCCACCCGTCCGAGCGCAAGATGACGGCGCTGTTCCACGTGACCGGCCCGCTGGTCTACGTCGACGAGAAGGGCGACGCGGTGGACTACGACGATGTCTTCCTGCGGCTGGACCGCTACAGCAAGTACTGCCGCGAAGTGGGCCTGGGCGACAACTACGTCCGCTCGCTGATCCGCTGACCATTTCACTCATTCCGTCCCCCCGAAGCGCGAGGAAACCATGTCGTCCAAGATGCACTTGCTGCAGATGCTGGTCAGCACTGCCACCACCCACACCCTCATGAGCTGGACCGACCCGACCGACGGCCAGCTGGACGGACTGCAGGATTTCAATTACTGGCAGGACATCGCCCGCACCCTGGAACGCGGCTGCTTCGACGGCGTGTTCTTCGCCGACAGCCCGGCCACCCACGCGGTGTACAAGGGCAGCGCCGTGCCGTCGGTGCAGTACGGCGTCTCCTGGCCGAACCACGACCCGATGCCGCTGGTGGCGGCGATGGCGGCGGCGACGAAGCACCTGGGCATCGGCGTCACCCTGTCGACCACCGGCATCACGCCCTACCTGGCGACGCGCCGCATCTCCTCCCTCAACTACCTGTGCCGCGGCCGGGTCGGCTGGAATATCGTGTGCGGCTTCAGCGCCGCGGAGCAGCTGGCCAACGGCTACAGCCAGCAGACGCCGCATGACGAGCGCTACGACCAGGCCGACGACTTCATGGAGATCGTCTACAAGCTGTGGGACAGCGTGCCGGACAAGGCCATCCTGATGGACAAGGCCAGCGGCCAGTTCGCCGATCCGGCCCGGATCACGCCGGTGGACTACCAAGGCAAGTACCTCAGTTGCAAGGCCGTCGGGCCGGTGCTGCCGTCCAAGTGGGGCCGGCCGCTGCGCTTCCAGGCCGGCTCGTCGGGCCGGGGCATGCAATTCGCGATGAAGCACGCGGAAGTGATCTTCGCCATCCAGGCCCACCTGCCCGGCATGCTCAAGACCATGGACCAGCTCAGGACGGCGGCGACGCAGCACGGCCACCCGGGCGAGCTCAAGGTGATCCTGGGCTTGCAGCCGATCGTGCGCAGCACCGAGGCCGAAGCGAAGCAACGCGCCGAGCAGCTGATCGCGCGCATCCCGCTGGACGCCACGCTGGCCCGCCTGTCCGGCATCGTCGGCGTCGACCTGAGCAAGCTGGACCCGGACAAGCCGCTGGTGGAGACGGACACGCAGGCGTCCAAGGGCCTGATGGCCGTGTTCATGAGCGGCAAGGGCGACGGCAAGCAGCTCACCCTGCGCGAAGCCGCGGAGAACTGGGCTCTGAGCGTGGGCATCCCGCAGATCTGCGGCACGCCGGAACAGGTGGCGACCGAGATCGAGCGCTTCTGGAAGGCCACCGGCTGCCACGGCTTCAACCTGAGCCCGAAGCAGATCAGGTCTTGTGGCTCGACAGGCGGAGTCCGTCGCACGTACTAGCGCGGCACTCTCCGAAGCTTTAAGTCAGTTGCGCTCAAGCCACTCCGAAGTGCGTATCTCAGAGAAATCGCTGTGCCATTTGGCCGGACTGAAGAGCACCGTCGCCCTTCATTCGCCAGCCAATGCAGATTGTCTAAACGAACTTCGCGAACACAACGCATCCCTTCAGAAGCTAGATATTCCCCTCACGGTGCATTCAAAAGAATACGAAGAAAGGGACAAGCTGATTCTGCGACAAGACGCAGAAATTTCATTTCTGCTTCGCCAGAACCAGCGATTACTTCGCCAACTGAAGGCACTAAAGGAACGACTGACGACGATGACTTAATTGCGTCAAGTGGAGGCCGGTCTGTGAACCGCCGCGGATTTTGAGGAGGCTCCAATCTTTGAGAGGATGGAGCCATGAGGAAGTCAATAAAGTTTTCGCCCGAGGTGCGCGAGCGCGCGGTGCGTATGGTGTTCGAGCACCGCGGGGAGTACGAATCGCAGTGGGCCGCGGTCGTGTCGATCGCTGGCAAGATCGGCAGCACACCGCAGACGCTGTTGAACTGGGTGCGTCAGCACGAACGTGACACGGGCCTGCGCGAAGGCCCCAAGACCACCGAGACGCAGCGCATGAAGGAGTTGGAGCGCGAGAACCGTGAGTTGCGCAAGGCCAACGAGATCTTGAAGCTGGCCAGCGCGTTTTTCGCCCAGGCGGAGCTCGACCGCCGCCTGAAGTCGTGAGGGACTTCATCGACCAACACCGCGACACTCTCGGGGTCGAGCCGATCTGCAGAACGTTGCAGGTTGCCCCATCGGCCTACCGGCGATACGCGGCCATGTTAGCTAACATGGCCGTGTTACTGCAGCGCCTGGTCACCGAGATGAATCATGCTCACCAGAGGCCTCGCTTGTTTACTTGAGCAAGAACGGTGGACAGCGCCTCCAGCGTTTCCGCCTCTCTCATTACCTCGGTCACTTTGAGCGTTGGCGGCATCGGTATCCCGACCACTTCATGGGTGCGCCTGAGCACCTGCTCCACCAAGCTGGTTCGTGGGACGAACATGTAGTGCACTTCGCAGTCCAGGCCGTGAGCCAGGCGAGCCAGGGTGTTCAGCGTAATGCTTCCGTCGGGGTCGATTTGTTTTCCATGTCGAAAGTCCCGG
>JBOICE010000540.1:0-6102 GCA_050739815.1 Pseudomonas sp.
CGTTTTGAGCGATGCCACTGTTCGTGATTTGGTTGCGAAGCGCGCCTGGGGTGATTTGCAGTCAGCCATGAGGCGTGGCGATAATCCAAACATGCAAAGTCTGAATCACTCTTTTGTGAAAGCCATCAAGGCTGAAAAGATCACGGTTGAGACTTCAGTTCAGTACAGCTACGACCGTTCTCATTTAATGGAGTTACTGAGAGCAGACGGGCTGACACGATAAGGGTTTCCCATGAAAACGACGGACAAATATTTCAGACAACAGGGCGGCTTCACCATGGTGGAGCTTCTGGTTGGCGCCACGATTGTCAGTGCGGCAGCGGTGTCGTTCAATGCCGGTTTCAAGGCCTGGGATCAGCGACAGGTTGCCAAGAGCTTCGGCGAGAGCCTCCAACCTGTGGTGAACGCGGCGTTTGATTTCGGGCGCTTGAACTGGCAGCAGCTGCAGAAGGACACGCCTGTTGTGGCAGGCTTTACCAACCCTCGCGCGCCAACGATCGCAGAACTTCAGGCGGCGAACGTTCTCCCGAACTATGTAGACGGGCAAAACCGCATTGGAGCCAACGCCAGGGTTGTCCTCAGTCGGGCCCCGGCAGGGTGTGCACCAGTCAACTGCGATGTGACCATCAACGTGTACTACGACAGGCCTTGGCTTGACGATACCGGACGGCCGCATATCAAGGCCGTGGCCGCTGCAGCAGGGTATATCGGAGGGCTTGGCGGCTACAGCACAATCGCGGCCCCGGCGGTTTTCTCAAACACGGATGGTACGTGGAGCACTCCAAATCCGATTGGCCAGGCGGGGGTGCTCAGTGCGTTTGGGACGTTAAACACGTCGGGAGACGCCGCGTTCGTCCGAATTGGCGATATCCGGAACCCTAACCTTCAAGGCGCTCTATCGGTTCAAGGTGATGTTGCTACAGCCGGGAATATGGCCGTCACGGGAAACATGACGGGCAATGGAGATCTATCGGTCACTGGCTCAATGACGGCTGCGAACGGTCGCGTTCGGGCGTGGAACGTTCCTACAGAAGGTGGTGTATTGACGCTGACGGGAGCAGATGGCCAGCAAATGCACATCGAGCAGGTCAATGGGAAAACGCGGTTCCTCAACGGCCCCTGGAATTCAGAACTTGCCGCTATCGACCAGTCGGGCAATCTCAACACATTGGGTGCGATCAAAGCCGCCCAAAACGTCGATGTGTACGGTTCGGTCAACGCTCGGGGCGGTCGTGTAGCGATCGCCCCAACTGCATGGGAAGGCTGGGGGTGCTCGGAGTCCAACGGCACGGTGACAGCCAACCCCAATGGAGTCATCTTGTCGTGCCAATCCGGCGTGTGGAAAAATGCCGCGAATCCTAGTACGGCCTGGTATACCCATGCGGCCTGGTACGTCGATGGGACGGGATGGGTCTACAACGACAGCGGGAAGACGCAATTTGTTCAAGCATCAACTGACGATGCCTACAGAGACTGCGCCATCCAGGGGTATACCAATATTTGGGGAATGGTCACGGCGACTGCGACGCGTGTTCCGTATAACGAGCAATGCGCAACAGGCTTTATGGTTCCGCCAAATACATGGTGGCTTGTTAACGCGCAAAGGTATGGGGGGAGCGCCAATTTCGTGACATGGGTTTACACCATGTGATGCCCCCGAGCAATTATTCTCTCCAGGCCCCGATGAGTAATATCAGGGGCCTCCCATTCAATAAATCAATGGTTCCAGGTCTCTCCAAAGATCGATGACATTCCTTCGGTAACAAGACCGGGCACGGTGTAGAGAATCCCTCCTGGGCCGGTTTCTACACCAGCAAAGTTTGGTGCAGGCGCTTTCGGGAAGCGAACTGTAGATGTCACCTTGTAAACGGGCACCCGCAGTCCCGATTGCGTAGGCGAGGAAAGCTGGACCAAATCCACAGATAGCGTCGAAGGGAGGGTGCCCGCGTCCGGCCTTTTGAACCATTGCCAAGTCGCCGCTGCCATGAAATTAATGCCAGCGGAGTAAAAAAACGCGGTGCTGGTGAGGTCGGTGTACATGCAGTAGCGTCGGTCAACCGATTGGCCAAGGTGGTTGGTGGTCACAGCCGCGTAGTCCTTCACGATGCCTGAGGGACATGCCGGCGATGTGCTGGGCGACTTGGCAGCGTAAGCGACAAAATAACCGGTCGCCATGTACCCCATCCCATCGGCGTCAATCACTCGGCTCGCCGCCACCATCCCACCGAAAGTCATGTCGTCCAGTGCATAGGCGTTGTTTCCGCTCGGGTTGACCGTCTGAGTGGCCGTGAAATGACGGCCCAGCGAATCCTGGCCGGTGATCACGAGGTTCTCGGGGTCGGCCTTCACACTGGTCGCGTCCGCAAACTTGCGATAGGTCTGCAGCTGGTAGGTCGGTGCCAGATCGATCGACGAGGTGCCTGTGATCATGTCTTCCGGTGTGCTGCTGGTCACGCCGTTACCTGTGAAATGAAAGGCACTTGCGGGCACACCGCCCAGCGCTTGGGTGCTGCCGTCGGCCAGTGTGCATTTCACGCGCCCGTTGTACCAAACGACGTAGCCGGCCTTGTCCATATCGAGCAGGCGAACCTGAGGCAGGTACTCAAAGGCGCACGAAGAACCAGCGAGGCCTTCGATGCCGGTGGCCACCGAGGTGGTCGGCGTCGTCGGAGCAGCCGGAACGACCGGCGTTGTGACGCTGGTGTCTGCCACTGTGCCTCCTCCTCCTCCGCCTCCGCAAGCCGCCAGGGCGGCGATCAATACTGATCCAGCGATCAGTTTGAGCCAGGATTGCTGTTTCTTCATTTTTTTCTCCGTTAGAAGTTGTTGATGATTCATTTAGTAGGTCTCAGTGGCGGAACGGGGAGCACCGTACCCTGCATGGCTCCGCTTCTGACAAGCTCGTTGTTCAGCAGAATCTGATAGCGCTGATTGAAGTACGGCGTGTTGCTGTGGTACGACGCCACGCCAAACCAGGTGTTTCCTTGCCGGGCAATTGCCTTGCTCAGGTGCCATGCGGCGACATAGGTGGCAATGCACGCGTCCTTCAAATGCTCTGGTGCAACACCATAGTTGGCAAGCTCGCGGAAGTGTCTTGAGTTCATCTGTCCAATGCCAACGTCCCTCGTGCCGTTGGCATTGCGGCCGACAGCATAGGGATTCAGGCCCGACTCCACTTTGAGAATGGCGCGCAGCACGAAATGGTTGACTTTGTGGAACTGTGCCGCAGGCACGATGCACCGCTCCACTGCGGTCGTGAACGGGGCGGCTTGTGCGTCCTGTGCGGCCGCGGTGGCCAGAGGGATGGCGTTGGCCAGCATCATTCCGACCAGGGACGTCGTCGGGACCGGCCTCATGTCCGTGCTAAGCACATCGAGGCCAGCCAGAGGCCGGAAAAGGCGAGACTCATCGCCACCATTCCACCTTCGCCTATGGTGGGGGTGGAGGGCGTTTGAACGGCCGTCGGGGGCGTGTCAGTGCCGAATAGGAGCTTCATCACGCGTAGGACGACACGATAGAAGCGGGCCTCTTTCGTCCGTTCGCGGGAAAGCTGCTCGTAATACCGCGCCGATTCGCGAAGTTCCTCGACGGTCATGGCGAGCACCAGCCTCCCCTCCAGGAATCCAGACAGGTCCCGCCGGGCGTTCGCATACCACTCCTTGTGAGACTTCACCGGGCGACCGAGCCGGGCGCTGGCGGCTTCGGAATAGTCGTTCGCGGCGATCACCACATCAAGGTGCGCCGCCATCTGCCGCAGCAGGTGGTGGATTTTTTGAGATTCACACATTGGCGCCTCCGAAGGAGAGCAGGTCAGCCATGTCGGCATCAAAGGCCAGAGGTGCAGACATCACCGGCTTTGCCTTCGCGACGTCGGACAGTGACGCGGCGACATGACCAGTTGCGGAGTGCGCCGCGATGGATTGGGCGGCTGCTGCGGCAATCTGCATCTGCGCGGAGGCCACGAACTCCTCCATCAGCTTGTGATTTGCCGCAAAGTCGAGCAAGTACAAGGCGGCGCGATACGGCCCGAGCTCCTTGAGCTTGGGTGCCAGCGGGTGGTCGTCCGGCACAGTGCCACGTACCAGAATCGGCGGCGTGGTGCGAGCCGGGCGGCCTGGTCGACGCGGCGTCTTGGCCTCGCTCACTTGGAGCTCCCGGTAACCGACAGACCGGCCGTGAGGAAGCCCTGCACGATGGCGAACTGTGGCCGCTTGGGCACGAGCAGGGAGCGCATCCGCGGAAAGCGCACCTTGAAGCGCGGCGCGAGCAGGTCGGCGCCGCCGCCTGCGATCACCACGTTGATGATGTCGTCGGTGTTTCCGACTTTGGCCGCCACCGCATCGAGGTACTGGTCGATCTTGAGGCTGGCGGCGGCGATAGCGTTGTTGAGATCCAGTGGGCCGGCGGACGTGCGCAGGATGCGGTTGCGCTGCAGCGCAAGCTCGTAGGAGTGGTGCGGCATGCGGAACTCGCCAGGCAGGTCGGGGTTCGCCTTGGCGTAGTCGAGCGAAGCGGCGGCGTGAAGTTCGTCATAGAACGCGGCCATGCCGCCCTCGACCGCGCCGGAGCGAGCGGGCAGGGGCCGCAGGCCATTGGTGCACAGGAAGTCCATCGTGTAGTAGCCCAGGTCCACCACGAGGTTGGCGGCGGACTTGATGTCCTCGTGTTCCCCTGCGAGCGACAGCAAGGCGCCCGCCGGCTGAGGAACGACCATGACGCGCCGGATGTCCACCGTCGTCGGGCCGGCCTCTATGCCAAGCGTGTCGGATGCCGGGATCTCATGGCGGCCGGTGTACTTCTTCTCCAGGTACTCGCGGTAGGTTCCGAGCGTGCTGAGAGGCAGGCCGAGTACCAGCACATCGATGACAGGCTGGCGCATGTAAGACAGGGCCGCCAGCGTGAGGGCATGATAGGCGTCCGTGGTGCAGTACGCCGGATCACGGTGCCGCTCGAGGCGGCCGTCGCTGGCCATGACGGAGTCGGTGCCAACGAGGTACTTCTTGCCATTGACGGCCACCTGCACCACGCGCAGCTTGGACAGCGCACCGTGCGAGCCGAGCGCCTGGCTGCCGCTGGCCGTGGGTGCGAAGGACGGAAACGAGTCCTCGACTGTGGCGCCAGCGGTTCGGACCGCGTACTTCGTATAGCCGTAGCCAAGGTCGATGGCGGCGATGACGGGGGAGATGCTCATGTGATGCTTTCTTGGTGATTTGGATGCTTTATTCTTCGGCGCGGCTGCGGAAGTTCAACTTGAGTGAGAAAGAATCCGATGAATTGCTATGAATATCTATTGCGTTTCAATGCAGCGTTATTCGTTCTCCCCTGTCAGAGTCGGGCTGTCGCGACTTAACGGGAATAACAATTCGCGGGAACACGCCTAGTGCATCGATCATCGGTAGTTCTGGCAACGGGTCCTTGTCGGAAAAACAGCGCCTTGGTGTGTTTTTAAGGTCCTCGCCGCGAAAGTGTTGACCGACCTCGATCACCGGCCCTATACTGCACGCACCTTTGCAGGTCCGGCGTGCTGTCGCAGGTGAAACAAAACAGCAGTGAAGCAGCTATCGTCGTGCAATGCGCCGATGGCACCCGGCCCAAAGGGCCGAGAGCCGTAGAAATACGGATGGAGGCAAGCGCCTCCCGGTACTCCACCACTTTTTTTGAGCCCATCAGTCAGACGGGTTAGACACAGAGTGTCGTGTTATCCAGATTTCAAGCGCCCTAGCGGACCTTTTAATCAGGTTTTACACATGCTGGAGATACTGAGCACATGTCGAGACTGCGTTCGAGAGGCGCGGAAACAGGGGAGTAGCGTCCCCAAGTAGCCGCGCATCGAGAGCACCCCCGCCCATACCGGAAGGAAGGCGGACGGAGAAGCACAGGGCCGGAAGCCCGGAAAATCGACAACAAGGAACACGTCAGATGCCGCGTTGCCACGACATATACGTCGATGGCGCGAAGGAATAGCGCAGCCGTGCCACCCGCCATGAGCCTCGTCCCCTATGGGGAATTGAGAGCACATGGCACGAGGGTGGCGCACAGACCGTCCATGCCCCCGAGGGGGAATGGGCCCGCGCGCAATGGCATCGAAGGCGAGATCGTCCC
>JBOICE010000541.1:0-10151 GCA_050739815.1 Pseudomonas sp.
GGCGCTGGCCGAGACGCCGCTCGGCGGCGTGAAGGACAGCGGCATGGGCAGCGAAGGCGGCACCGAAACTTTCGACGGCTACCTCGTGACCAAGTTCGTGTCACAGGCATCCCTGGTTCCCTGAGCATCTTTCTCGTCAACACCGAAACCACCGGAGACTCTCATGTCCAAACCCCTCTTCCGCTCGGCCATTTCCATCGCACTCGCCGCGACTGCCGGCTGGGCCAGCGCGCAGTCGACCGATCCGGTCAAGGTCGGCCTGATGCTGCCCAGCTCCGGCACTTTCGCCGACCTCGGCAAAGGCGTCGTGGACGGCTTCAAGCTGTACGTCACCGAGCAAGGCGGCAAGCTGGGTGGCCGCCCGGTCGAGTACGTCGCGCTCGATGACGAGTCCGATCCGTCCAAGGCCAACGAGAATGCCAACAAGCTGGTCAAGCGCGACAAGGTCGACGTGCTGATCGGCACCATCCATTCCGGCGTGGCCGCCACGATGGCCAAGGTCGCGCGCGAAACCAATACGCTGCTGATCGTGCCGAATGCGGGCGCGGGCGAGATCACCGGTGCCATGTGCGCACCCAACACCTTCCGCACTTCCTTCAGCAACTGGCAACCCGGCTACGCAGCCGGCCTGCTGGCCGCCAAGAAGCACAAGACAGCCGTCACCATCAGCTGGAAGTACGCGGCGGGCGACGAATCGGTGAAGGGCTTCCGCGAAGGCTTCGAAAAGGGCGGCGGCAAGGTGCTGAAGGACTTGAACCTGCCTTTCCCGGGTGTGGAATTCCAGCCGCTGCTGGCCGAACTGGCCACCATCAAGCCTGAAGCCGCGTATGCGTTCGTGGCGGGCGCGGGACAGGTGAAGTTCGTCAAGGACTACGCCGCCGCGGGCCTGAAAACCAGCATCCCGCTTTACGGCGCCTTCCTCACCGAAGGCACGCTGGCCGCGCAGGGCGACGCCGCTGCGGGCTTGCAAACCACGCTGCACTACGCCGACGGCCTGAAGAACCCCAAGAACGACAAGTTCATCGCCGCTTATACCAAGGCCTACAACTATTCGCCCAATGTGTTCGGGGTGCAGGGCTACGACGCAGCGCAGCTGTACGACGTAGGCCTGAAGGCAGTGAAAGGCGATACGAAGAAGAAGGCTGAGATGTACAAGGCGATGGAAAGCGCCAAGCTCGACAGCCCGCGCGGTCCCTTGTCCTTCTCGAAGTCGCACAACCCGATCCAGGACTTCTACGTTCGCGTCGCACGCGGCAATCAGAACGTGATGACCGACACGATCGTCAAGGGCCTGGTCGACCCGTCGCCCGACTGCAAGATGTAAGCCCAGGCTGACGCCGGCTGAACACACCATGGACCTCATTCTCATCCAGACGCTGAACGCCGTGCAATACGGCCTTCTGCTGTTCCTGGTCGCGAGCGGTCTCACCCTCATCTTCGGAGTGATGGGTGTGATCAACCTCGCGCACGGGAGCTTCTACATGATGGGGGCGTACCTGGCGTTCACGCTGACGTCGATGACGGGCAACCTGCTCGTCACCATCGTGCTAGGCACCGTGCTCAGCGCAGTGCTGGGCGCGGTGCTCGAATGGGCACTGTTCTCGCACCTGTACCACCGCAACCACCTCCAGCAGGTGCTGCTGACCTACGGGCTGATCCTGATTTTCGAAGAGCTGCGGTCGCTCCTGGTCGGCGACGAGGTTTACTCGGTCAAGGTGCCGGCATGGCTGGACTTCTCGGTGCCGCTCGGCAGCGTGATGACCTATCCGGCCTACCGCCTGTTCATGTCGGCCATCTGCCTGGCCGTCGCCGTGGGCTTGTATTTCCTGATCCAGCGCACGCTGATCGGCGCGCGCATCCGCGCAGGCGCATCGAACCGCACCATGGTGCAAGTGCTGGGCATCAACATCGACTGGCTCTTCCGGCTGGTCTTTTCCCTCGGTGTGGCGCTGGCCGCCTTCGCCGGGATGATCAATGCACCCTCATCGACAGTCTCGCCTGGCATGGGCACGCAAGTGCTGATCGTGAGCTTCGTGGTGGTCATCGTCGGCGGCATCGGCTCCGTGTGGGGCGCGCTGCTGGCATCGCTTCTCATCGCATTCGCCGACACCTTCGGCAAGGTATTCGTGCCCGACTACTCCGGGATCGCCATCTATGTCGTGATGGCGGCCATCCTGCTGTGGCGTCCCGAAGGGCTCTTCAAGTCATGAGCCCGCTCGTCACGTCGCCCTCGCGCGCCGTCATCATCGCCGCGTTCTTCGTCGTGTTGGCGGGCTTTCCGCAGCTCGGGCAGGACTTCTACACCGAGCTGGTCACGCGCGTGATGATCATGTCGATCTTCGCGATCAGCCTGGACCTGCTTGTGGGCTACACCGGCCTCGTCAGCTTCGGGCACGCGGCCTGGTTCGGCATGGGCGGCTATGTGTTCGCGCTGCTCGGCACCAAGTACCAGGTGACCAGCAACCTGTGGCTGACAATGCCCGCAGCCATGTTGGTGACCGCATTCTTTTCGTTCGTTGTGGGACTGTTCGTGCTGCGCACGCGCGGCATGTTCTTCATCATGGTCACTCTGGCGTTCGCCCAGATCTTCTATTTCTTCTTTCACGACGTGAAGGCGCTGGGCGGCAGCTCCGACGGCATGAACCTGCGCGGCAAGCCCACCACCAACGTCGGTGACTGGATTCCGTTCGAGCTGACCGACACCAACACGCTCTACTACTTCATCCTGGTCTTGATGGGCGCGCTGCTGCTCTTCATGGCGTTGCTGATGCGCTCGCCGCTCGGACGGGCCCTGCAAGGCATCCGCGAAAACGAACATCGCATGGAGGCGATCGGCTTCCCGGTGTTCCGCTACAAGCTCGCGGCTTTCACGATCTCCGGGTCGTTCGCCGGTCTGGCCGGCTATCTCTTCGCTGTGTTGAACAGCAGCGTGAATCCCGAGATGCTGTCGTGGCACCAGTCGGCCGACGCGCTGCTGATGCTGATCCTGGGCGGCATGGGACAACTATGGGGTGGCCTCATCGGCGCGTTCACGTTTGTGTTGCTGCAGGAACTGCTGTCGTCTTTCACGAAGCTGTGGCATCTGTGGCTGGGCATCGTGATCGTGGTGCTCGTGCTGTTCCTGCCGGGCGGGATGATCTCGATCATCGAGCGCGTCAAGGGTGGCCGGGGAGGCGCGCATGAGCGATGACCTGTTGCTGAAGACTGTCGACCTGCGCCGCACGTTTGGCGGCCTCGCTGCCAATGACCGCGTGAACATCGCCATGCGCCGCGGCCAGGTGCATGCGCTGCTCGGCCCCAATGGCGCCGGCAAGTCAACGCTGATCAACCTGCTGTCGGGGGACATTCCCGCGACATCGGGCCAGGTGATCTACCGCGGAAAGGACATCACGCCGCTCAGCCCGCATGAGCGTTCGCTGATCGGCATTGGCCGCAGCTACCAGAAGACCAATATCTTCCCCGGCTTCACCGTGCGCGAGAACTGCCGCCTTGCCGCGCAGTCGCGCGAACCGCGTGCCGCGCGAATCTTTAGCGACGCGGCGGCATGGGAACCGTATCGCGCAGCCGTTGACGACGCGTTGCAGCGCGCCGGCCTGTCCGAAGTGGCCGAGCGCCGCGCCGGCGAACTGAGCCACGGCCAGCAGCGCCAGCTGGAGCTCGCAATCGTGCTCGCGACGCGGCCTGAGGTGCTGCTGCTCGACGAACCGCTGGCCGGCATGGGCCACGAAGAGTCGTTGCGGATGATCGAGCTGTTGCGCGGCCTCGTCGTCTCGCACGCGATCCTGCTGGTCGAGCACGACATGGATGCGGTGTTCTCCATCGCCAACATGGTGACCGTGATGGTGAACGGTGTCGTGCTGATGACTGGCACGCCCGGCCAGGTGCGCGCCAGCGCCGAGGTGCAAGAAGCGTATCTCGGAACCGAGGGGGCCAGCCATGACTGAAGCCGCACTGCGGGCCACGGGCCTGCACTCCTTCTACGGCGACAGCCACATCCTGCACGGCGTGGACTTCATGCTGGCGCCCGGCGAGGCCGTGGGCCTGATGGGCCGCAATGGCATGGGCAAGTCGACGCTGCTGAAGTCGCTGGTGGGCGTTGTGACGCCGCGGCAGGGCGACGTGTCCGTGTTCGGCCGTCCCACGCGAGGCATGAAGATCCATGAAGTCGCGCAGATGGGCGTCGCGTATGTGCCCGAAGGCCGCGGCATCTTCGCGAACCTGTCGGTGCGCGAGAACCTCACGCTTGCCGCGCGCGCAAGTGTGGACGGCAAGCACGACTGGACGTACGAGCGGGTGCTCGAGACTTTCCCCCGACTGTCGGAGCGCCTGACCCACGGCGGCCAGCAGCTTTCCGGCGGCGAGCAGCAAATGCTCACCATCGGCCGCGCGCTGATGACGAACCCCAAGGTGCTGCTGCTGGACGAAGCAACCGAAGGGCTGGCACCGCTGATCGCGCAAGAGATCTGGCGAATCATCCGCATCATCCGCCAAAGCGGTATCGCCACCGTGCTGGTGGACAAGAACTGGCGCGCCGTCACCGACTTGACCGACCGCAACATCATCCTCGTGAAAGGCCGCGTGGTCTTCGAGGGAACCGGAAGCGAGCTGCGCTCGCGACCTGCACTGCTGAATGAACACCTCGGCGTTTGAATCACACGGAGCCAACCATGACACACAACATCCAGCGGCGATTCGTCCTGGCCATCGGCGCCTCTCTGGCCACGGCATCGGCCAGCCGATTCGCCATCGCGCAAGCTGCCAAGTCGATCAAGCTGATCGTGCCCTTCCCGGCTGGCGGCACGGCCGACGTGCTGCCCCGCATCCTGGTGGAGAAGGTGCGCGGCGCATATCCGGCAGGCATCGTGGTCGAGAACAAGTCCGGTGCGGGCGGCAACATCGGCGCCGAGTTCGTCGCACGCGCCGACGCCGACGGCACGACCTTCCTGGTGTCGCCCCCTGGACCCATCGCAATCAACCATCACCTGTACAAGTCGCTCAGCTTCGACCCGAACAAGTGGGTACCGGTGACCGTGATCGCAACGGTGCCGAACGTACTGGACGTCAGCAACAAGCTGCCGGTGAAGAGCGTCGCCGAATTCATCGCCTACCTGAAGGCGAATCCCGGCAAGGTGAGCTATGCGTCGCAGGGCAACGGCTCCACCTCGCACCTCACGGCCAGCCTGTTCATGGAGCTGACTGGCACGAAAATGGTCCACGTCCCGTACAAGGGCACCGCACCCGCGCTGGTCGACATCGTCGCCGGCAATGTGGACGTGTTCTTCGACAACATCAGCTCGTCGGCGCAGTTCCACATCGGCAACAAGCTGCGCGTGCTGGCCGTGGCTGACGACGAGCGTTCGCCCGCGCTGCCGAGCGTGCCAACGTTCGCGCAGGCCGGCTTGCCCAACATGGAAGCTGTCACGTTCTTCACCATGGTGGCGCCTCCCGGCACCCCGAAGGAAGTGGTGGCCTATGCGCACAAGCAGTTCGCCGCTGCGCTGGCCGCGCCGGACGTCAAGCAGAAATTCCTGGAACAGGGAGCCGTGCCAGGCGGCTGGACGCCCGAGAAGACCGCCCAGTTCATCCGCAAGGAGTCGGACCGCTGGGCCAAGGTCATCAAGAGCGCAAACGTAACCGTGGAGTAAAGAGCATGCAAGAGCAGACCATCCATTGGAAGAGCCCGGGCCTCACCCGTGTGCCGTTCCAGCTTTACAGCGACGGACAGACCGCGCAGCAGGAGCAGCAACGCATCTATCGCGGCGCCACCTGGAACTACCTGTGCCTCGACGCAGAACTGCCCGAGCCCGGCAACTACCGCACCACATTCGTCGGCGAGACGCCGGTGGTGGTGGTGAAGGACGACGACGGCGAGGTCTACGCCTTCGAGAACCGCTGCGCGCATCGCGGCGCGCTGATCGCGCTGGAGAAGTCGGGCAAGGCCGAGAACTTCCAGTGCGTGTATCACGCGTGGAGCTACAACCGCCAGGGCGACCTGACCGGCGTGGCCTTCGAAAAGGGCGTCAAGGGCCAGGGCGGCATGCCGCCCTCCTTCTGCAAGGAAGAACACGGCCCGCGCAAGTTGATGGTCGCCGTGTACTGCGGCCTGGTGTTCGGCAGCTTCAGCGAAGACGTGCCGCCGATCGAGGAATACCTGGGTCCGGAAATCTGCTCGCGCATCGAGCGCGTGCTGCACAAGCCGGTGGAGGTGATCGGCCGTTTCACGCAGGCACTTCCCAACAACTGGAAGTTGTACTTCGAGAACGTCAAGGACAGCTACCACGCGAGCCTGCTGCACCTGTTCTTCACCACCTTCGAGCTGAACCGCCTGTCGCAAAAGGGCGGCGTGATCGTCGACGAGTCGGGCGGCCACCACGTGAGCTTCTCGATGATCGATCCGTCTGCGGCCGACGAGTCGTACAAGGAACAAGGCCTGCGCTCCGACGATTCGAAATACCGCCTGAAGGACCCGAGCGTGCTGGCGGGCTTCGCCGAATACAACGACGGCATCACGCTGCAGATCCTGTCGGTGTTCCCCGGCTTTGTGCTGCAGCAGATCCAGAACTGCCTCGCGGTGCGCCAGGTGCTGCCGAAAGGCATCGACCGCTCCGAGCTGAACTGGACCTACATCGGCTACACGGACGACACGCCGGAGCAGCGCACCGTGCGCCTCAAGCAGTTGAATCTGGTCGGCCCCGCGGGCTTCATTTCCATGGAAGACGGTGCCGTCGGCGGCTTCGTGCAGCGCGGCATCGCCGGCGCGCAGGACCGGGATGCGGTGGTTGAAATGGGTGGCGACGAAACCGGCTCCAGCGAAGGCCGCGCCACCGAGACATCCGTGCGGGGCTTCTGGAAAGCCTATCGCGCGCACATGGAGGCATGAGCATGGTCGACCTCCTCGCACTCTGCGCCTTCAACGCGGCGTATGCACAGGTCATCGACAGCGACGCCCTGGAGCAGTGGCCCGCGTTCTTCACGGAAAAGTGCAAGTACCGCATCACCAACGCCGACAACGAGCGCGACGGCCTGCCTTCGGGCATCGTCTACGCGGACTCCCGCGCCATGCTGGAAGACCGTATCGCGGCGCTGCGCGAAGCCAACATCTACGAGCGGCACCGCTACCGGCACCTGCTGGGCATTCCGCAGGTGGAATCGGCCGACGACAAGGGCGCGGTCGCGCGCACGCCCTTCATGGTCGCGCGCATCATGCACACCGGCGAGACGACACTGTTCGTCACCGGCGAATACCTGGACCGCTTCGAGAAGTCCGGCAAGCTGCTGCTGGCAGAGCGCATCGCGGTGTGTGACAGCACAGTCACCGACACGCTGCTTGCGCTGCCGCTGTGACGCGCCGGATCGCACTCTCGGTGGGCGATCCCAACGGGATCGGGCCCGAGATCGTGCTCAAGGCGCTGCAGCAGATGAAGGACGATCCCGGTATGGAGATCACCGTGTTCGGCCCCGCCGACGTGATGACGCAGACCGCGAAAAGGCTCGGGCTGGAAACAGTGCTGTTCGGGACCGAACTGCGCGCAACCGGCGCATTGCCCTCTTCCGCATTCAAGCCGGGGGAGGTGAATGCAGAGGCCGGTGCGAGCACCGTCGCGGCCGCCACGGCTGCGATCCAGGCTTGCCGCAGCGGGCAGTTCGATGCTGTTGTCGCGGGCCCGCACCACGAGATCGCCATCGCACGAGCCGGCATCCAGTTCAGCGGCTATCCCTCGCTGCTGGCGCGCGTGTGCGGCCAGCCCGAAGACCGCGTCTTCCTGATGCTGGTGGGCGGCGGTCTGCGCATCGTTCACGTGACGCTGCACGAGAGCGTGGCGACGGCGCTGGCGCGCATCACGCCCGAGCTGGTCGTGGCCGCCACTCAGGCAGGCTTGCGCGCCTGCCGCATGCTCGGGCTGCAGCAGCCCAAGGTGGCGCTGTTCGGGATCAACCCGCATGCCTCCGAAGGCACGCTGTTCGGCCCGGAAGACGAGAAGCTGGTGGTGCCTGCGGCGAAGATGCTGCGCGAGTCGGGCGTTGACATCACCGGCCCGCAAGGCGCCGACGTGCTGCTGGCCGATCGCAAGCATGACCTCTACGTCGCGATGCTGCATGACCAGGGGCACATTCCCGTGAAGATGCTGGCGCCGCAGGCGGCGAGTGCGATTTCCATCGGCGCGGATGTCCTGCTGGCAAGCACGGGGCATGGCAGCGCGATGGACATCGCCGGCAAGAACATCGCCAAACCCGATGCGCTGCTGCGCAGCCTGCGGCTGGTCGCCGGGTTGTAACTCCTCCTCATCATGGCCTACACAATCCACATCTCGGGCACCGACCTGCGCTTCGCCTGCGAGGGCAACCAGAATATCCTGGACGCCGCCCTCAAGGCCGGCATCGAGATGCCGTACTCGTGCCGCAAGGGCGTGTGCGGTAATTGCGCAGGCGGTGTATCGGCCGGCGAAGTCGAGTGCCCGCCGGCAGGTGAAGTGACGCCTGCGGGCAAGCACCTGTTCTGCCAGTGCCACCCGAGGAGCGACCTGGACATCGTGCCCGAAGCCTGGCACCGCGTGGACCCGAACGCGCGCAAGACCTTCACCGTCAAGGTATTCCGCAACACACTGGCAGCCGAAGATGTCAACGTGCTGCAACTGCGCCTGCCTGCCGGTCAGCGAGCGCGCTTCAGGGCCGGCCAGTACTTGCAGGTGACGCTGCCTGACGGCAGCCGCCGCTCGTACTCGATGGCGAACCCGCCCCACGAGAGCGACATGCTCCAGCTGCATATCCGCCACGTCGCGGGCGGGCAGTTCACGCAGATCGTCCCTAATCTCAAGTCGGGCGACCAGCTACAGATCGAGCTGCCCTACGGTAGCTTCGAGCTGAAGGAAGAAACCCAGGCGCCGATGCTGTGCGTGGTGGGCGGCACCGGCTTCGCCCCCGTGAAATCGCTGCTCGACGACATGCTGAAGAAGGCCGTCAAGCGGCCCGTCACGCTGATCTGGGGCGGCCGCAACCGCGCGGGCCTGTACCTGATGCCGGCCGTGGACAAGTGGAAGAAGATGCTCCCCGGCTTCAACTTCATTCCCGCAGTGGAAGACGCTGCCGATGCGGCCGCACTCGGCGGATTCCAGGGTCGTGTGGACGATGCAGTGCGCGCGAACTGCGCCACACTCGTGGGACATGAGGTCTACTGCTGCGGCTCACCCGGGATGGTGGCGTCTGTGAAGAAGGCTTGCGTCGACGAACGCGGGCTGGACCCGCACCACTTCTTCAGTGACGTGTTCGTCCCCGGACCGGCCGCCTAGCTGTGATGTTTCCATAGGTTGTTCACCCGTGGATCGCACTTTCTCCGGTCCTGGTGCTCGGGCAACGATGGGCGCAACAGTCTCGACCATGCGGTGCCTGGCATTCCCCAACGATCTGGACGAGCTGTCCACATCTTGAAGGGCTGACGAGACCTTGGGCAGCAGGATCACGGCCCCCTCCGCGGCGAGGGACGTGTCCGTGCGCGCGACGAGGAGAATTTTCGGCCAGGGCTTCGTTCAGCCGCTCGAAGGCCTTGCTTGATCCCCGCCAGCCGAATGCGCCACGCCGGAATCGAGATCGGAATTGCCAAAGGTGCTTGGTTGTCATGGGAGGTGCCTTCGAACGTCCGAAAGCGTAGGCGGTTGCTTCATTTGCAAAGTTGTTGATGGCCGAGTGCGATAATCTTACAAGTGGGCCGTTAGCTCAGTATGGGGCGATCCACGCGGGTTGCCCAAGGCAAGTTCACTCTGCCTTGCGGTAGAACTTCTCAAATTCGGTCATGAGTTTGGAAAAACTCAATAGCTGGCGAATCCTCCGGACGACAGGCCAGGCAGGGTTTGTGCGTAGCAACTCAAGAGCGGCCCGCGTCCGACGCCACCGGCAGGTTTGGTCACATGGGAGGGCCGTCACGTTCGTAACACTTCGATGCACGTCCAAGCCGCGAAGGAAATGAACTGATGTTCGCATTGTTGGCCAATCGCACCGCGGTAGAGCAGCCCGTTCTCTGGCTCGGGTTGGCCGGGTTTGGGCCCGCGCAGCGACGTGCGCTTGAAGCGACGCTGGCTCGCTCCTCGCGCCTGCCCCAATGGCGCGTCTGCGATCTCGCAGATGCGGACGCCTGGTGGGTGAACGGCCGCAACTTG
>JBOICE010000542.1:0-8163 GCA_050739815.1 Pseudomonas sp.
ATGGTGGAGAAGGGCCATATCACGGTCGATGACATCCTGCTGCTGTTCATCTACCTGGAGCTCGGCGCCATGGTCGGGATCTACTTCAAGACCAACCACATGCCGGTGCGCTTCCTGATTTATGTGGCGATCACGGCGCTGACGCGCTTGCTGATTTCCGATGTGTCGCACCATCACCGCCCGGACATGGGCGTGGTGTACGTGTCCGGGGCAATTCTGCTCTTGGCTCTGGCGATTCTGGTGGTGCGCTACGCCTCCTCGCAATTCCCCTCGGTGCAGGCCGGCGGATCGAGCCCGCGCCCTGGCCTGCGCTCGGCCGAGCCGGAAGAGGAGGCCTGAGCTACGCCGCGGTGGCTCCCCGAGGGCGCGCTCGCGGTTAGGCGTCGGCTCCCAGCGCAGCCTTGATCCGGCCGGTCCGAACTGGGGCGATGTGGGTGCCGGGCCTGCCAGCGGTCATGGCGCCGAGCACTTCACCGACCCGATGACCGTTCTCTCTGGCGATACCCAACTGGAGGCTCTCTATCACCCGCCGCAGGCGCCGCGGGTCGTTGCGCTGGGCTGCGCAGATCATCCGGCGCGCCGCCGCGCCACGTTCGCTGGCGCCACGATCGCTCGGCCTCCGCTCGGGCTTTCCCATCTCCACCTTTGCCTGAATGCGTTGCAGGGCACAGGCGGACGCTGCTTATGACGGGCGAGGGCTGTGCAGGTAAGAAGAACTATTATCAAATGAAATTGTTTGATAAATGAGATCAATTCGCAAATAATTCCGGAAATTTCATATGCCCGCTTCTGAAGCGACGCCATGAATCCAATTATTCGCGTAGAAGGAACCCGCTGGTGCCAGTCTCGTCCTGTACCCCTCTCTCCCATGCTGTCCGGATTGCCGTCATCGGCTTTAGCCTCCCCCTGATGGCGCTGCCTGATGGGGCTTTCGCCGCTCAGGAAGCACAGGACTCCAAGGCCGCCACAGGGCAGATCGAGCTACAGAGTCTGAACATTACCGGCACCGAGGAGCCTGAATCGCCCGTTGGGCCGGTGGTCGGGTATGTCGCCGAGCGCAACACGACGGGTACCAAAACGGATACCCCAATCCTGGAGACGCCTCAGTCGGTTTCGGTGATCACCGCCGACCGCATGCGCGACCAAGGCGCGCAGAGCGTGCAGGACGCCCTGCGCTATGTTGCGGGTGTGCGCGGTGAAACCTATGGCCTGGACAGCCGTGGGGACTGGAGCACCATCCGTGGCAGCGAGCCGGTGATCTTTCTGGACGGCATGCAGCAAACCTTCGGCTTCTACGCCAGCTCACGGCCCGATCCCTTCACCCTGGAGCGCATCGAAGTGTTGCGCGGCCCGTCCTCGATGCTTTACGGGCAAAGCTCGGTCGGCGGGATCGTCAACCTGGTGAGCAAGCGCCCGCAGGAGCAGCAGCAAGGGCAGGTGCAGTTCCAGTACGGCAGCTTCGACCGCGCGCAGCTCGCCGCCGATGTCACCGGCTCGTTGACCGAAGATTCGTCGCTGCTTTACCGCGTGATCGCCATCGGCCGCGATAGCAATACCCAGGTCGAGCATGTCGGTGACGACCGCAAGGTGCTGGCGCCATCCTTCACCTGGCGCCCCAACGACAGTACCGAGTGGACCCTCCTGGCCAATTATCAGAAGGACGAAACCGGCTCTACCACGCAATTCCTGCCGCACCAGGGCACCGTGAAACCGGCGCCGAACGGCTATATCGACACCGACCTGTTCATGAGCGAACCGGGCTTCGACGAGTACAACACCGAGCAGAAGTCGGTGACCTCGCTCTTCTCGCACCAGTTGGACGATATCTGGACGCTGCGCCAGAACCTGCGCTGGTCGAAGAGCAAGGTCAGCTACCAGACCCTGTACCCGTCCTTCCCGCCGACCATCAACCCGGATGGCCGGACGATCGATCGGGTGTTCTGGGTGGCCAAACCCGACTTGAAGAGCTGGACCACCGACAACCAGGCGCAAGCCCAATTCAGCCACGGCAAACTCGAGCAGACCCTGCTGATGGGCGTCGACTACCAGCACGCGGTGACCAATCGTGACTGGGCCTATGGCCTGGCCACTCCGTTGGATCTCTATGATCCGGTCTACACCGGCTTCACCCTGCCCACCGAGCTGACCGCCGACCCCGAGCAGAGGGTCAGCCAGAAGGGCCTGTATGTGCAGGATCAGCTCAAGTGGGATGAACACTGGCTGCTGACCCTCGGCTTGCGCAAGGACTGGGCCGAGACTCGTGTCGAGGGCTCGCCCACGCAGAACGATGACGACGTCACCGGCCGTGCCGGTCTGACCTACCTGTTCGATAACGGTATCGCGCCCTACATCAGCTACAGCGAGTCCTTCCAGCCGGAAATCGGCTTGAACGCCAATGGCGAGGCATTCCAGCCGAAGCAGGGCAAGCAATGGGAGCTGGGGGTGAAGTACCAGCCGCCCGGCAGCAACAGCATGTACACCGCGGCGATCTACGACCTGCGCGAGGAAAACCGCAAGGCGCCTGATTCGAACAATCCGCTCAACCAGGTGCAAACCGGAGAGGCCCGGGCCAAGGGCCTGGAGCTGGAGGCACAGACCGCAGTTACCCGTAACTGGGATCTGATCGCCAACTACACCTACACCAAAACCGAAGTCCTGAAAGGGGACAACGAGGGTGACCGCCTGCCCAGCGTGCCGGAACACATGGCTTCGATGTGGAACGTTTACCGCTTCAGCATCGGCGACATGCCGGGCTTCAGCGTGGGTGGCGGTGTGCGTTATGTCGGCTCGAGCTGGGACGGCACGGATACGCTGAAAACCCCGGGCACTACGCTGGTCGACGCCATGCTGGCCTACCGCTACGAGAACTGGGACTTCATGCTCAACGGCAGCAACCTGGAAGACAAGACCTACTTCACCACCTGCCTGGCGCGCGGCGATTGCTTTATCGGTAGCCGCCGCACCATCACCGGCACGGTCAGTTACAACTTCTGATCCCGGCTGCAGCCTGTCCGCCAACTGGTAAAAGGATGAAAGGAACGACGTGAGCAAAGCCAAGACCTCCACGCGCTGGGTTGTGACCTCGCGCGTGCTGGCGGCGATTCTCGGTGGATACGCGGTGGCTTATGCGGCCACCGCGTTTTTTGCTGTTTATCTGCCGCTGATGCGTAGCGACCGGGTGGTATTCGCCAGCCTGAGCTGTTTTGCCGTTTACACCGCGGCGATCATCTATGCCTTCGCGGCGCGCAGTGCGTTGCGCGTCTGGTTGGTGCTGCTCGGGTTGACCGTGCTGATGGCCCTGGCGGCATTCCTGCCCGCCGAGTTCGGGGGGCGACCATGAGCCTGCGACAATCGATGGCCGGTCTGCATACCTGGGGTGGGCTGCTGCCCTCCTGGTTGCTGTTCGTGATCCTGTTCGCCGGCAGCATCGCCTGCTTCGACAAGGAGCTGGAGCGCTGGATGCGCCCCGCGTTGCACGCTCCCGGCGAGCACAGCCTGAGCCTGGATCAGGTGCGCGGCTGGCTGCTGGCCAAGGCACCCGATGCCCACGCCCTCTGGATACGCCCGCCGAGCGAGCGCGAACCCTTCTGGTGGGCCGGTTTCGAGCCGGCCGATGAAAGCGGCTTCCAGCGCTTCGCCCTCGACCCCAGCACTGGCGAGGCGATGCCGGAGACTCTCGGCGGCTCCTTCTTCTTCACCTTGCATTACGACCTGCACGCCGGCGCCATTGGCATGTACATCGTCGCCATCGCCGCCATGTTCATGCTGGTGGCGCTGGTCAGCGGCATCATCATCCACCGGCGCATCTTCAAGGATTTCTTCACCCTGCGCCCGAACGCCAACGGCCAACGTGCCTGGCTGGATGCGCACAATCTGTTCGGCGTGCTTGGCTTGCCGTTCCACCTGATCATCGCCTACAGCGGCCTCGCCATCTTCGTGGCGTCCTACATGCCGGCCGCTCTGCAGGTCGGTTACCAGGGCGATGCCGAGCGCTTCTTCCACGAAGCGATGGGGGCTTACGCGCGGGAAGAGCTCAAGCGTCCGCCGCCGCCGCCGGTGTCGCTCGATGCCTTGCTCAAAGAGGCGCAACACCGCTGGGGTGGCGGTCAGCCGGGTTGGATCAGTATTCACCATCCGGCCGATGAGGCGGCGGTGGTGGATATGCGTCGGTTCGAGCGGGCGAAGGTCGTCGATTTCCAGTGGATCCTGTCCTACGACGCCGGCACGGGTGAGCTGCTCAACGAGCAGAAGCCGTATGACGCGGGCTACCAGAGCTACGCCTGGCTGAGCAATTTGCACATGGCCCAATTCGGCGGACAGCTCGTCCGCGCGCTGTACCTGCTGCTCGGCCTGATGGGCTGCGCGATGCTGGTGGGCGGATTGCAGGTCTGGCTGCGTAAGCGCGAAGCTCGCGACGGCCGGAGCCTGGGCGTGGTGCGTACGCTGAATGCCGCGGTGATCGGCGGTCTGCCGCTGGCCAGTCTCGGCCTGCTGTATGGCAATCGCCTGCTGCCGGCTGGCATGGCAGAGCGGGCCAGTGCCGAGGCTTATGTGTTTATCGGCGCCTGGCTGCTGGTCGCGCTGTGGGCGCTAGTGCGGCGTAACAGTGGGCGCGTCGCGCGCGACCTGCTCGGCAGCGCCGCCGTACTGGCGCTGGGGTTGCCTGTGCTGAATGCGCTGACCACCACCGATGGCCACTTAGCGGCCAGCTTGCAGCGCGGTGACTGGGCGCTCGCGGGCATCGACCTGAGTTTGCTGGCGCTCGGCCTGCTCTGTGCCCTGCTGGCCTGGCGGCGCCCAGCCGTGCAGGCGGGCAAACCTGTAGCCGCCCGTCGTCAATTGGCCGGGGAGGGCGTTTGATGCTCGGTTTGAGTTTTGCCCTCAGCTACCTGGCCATGACCACACTGAGTCTGGCGATGTCGCGCCATCACCAGCTGATCCTCGGTGGTGCTCCCTCAATCGTGCGCAGCCGCGTGCTACGGATTGCGGCGGTGCTGGCGTTCGGCATCGCGTTGGTGCTGTGCAGCGAGCGGCTGGGCGGCGAGATAGGAACGTTGATCTGGCTCTGCCAATTGATGCTGGCTGGTCTATTGCTGGCCTCGTTGCTGGCTTGGCGCAGTAGTTGGGTATTGCCGTTGAGCCTGTTCCTGCCATTAGGCGGGTTGCTGACGCTGCTGGCTTGAAACGGCTTTTCAGCCGTGGTGGTGGGCGTACACTGAATTCTGGTGATGAATGCGAATAATTACCGTCAGGAGGTGTGCCATGCGCTTGTTAACTCTCCTGATCCTCGGTGCCCTGTTGCTCGTGGTAGCCCCGGTAGCGCTGGCATCGACCACCGAGGTCAGCTTCAAGCATCCAGAAAACTACACCGACGCGCGGTTCTCGGGAGACTATGGGCGCGGCGCCGATGATTCGGTGCTGAAAGAACTGCAGGTCTTTATCGAGAAACTTGGCCAACGTTACCTGCAACCCAGCCAGCGCCTGCAAGTGCAGGTGTTGGATATCGACCTGGCGGGGCGTTACGAACCCTGGAGGGTCGACTACAGCAATGTGCGCTTCATGCGCGAAGTCACCTGGCCGCGGATCAAGCTGCACTACGCCTTGGAGCAGGGCGGCAAGGAGCTTGCCAATCGTGAGGCCGTGCTGATCGATCAGTCCTACCTGCAACACGGCAATCGTTATTTCACCAGTGATCGCCTGCGCTATGAGAAGGCCATGCTGGATGACTGGTTTCGGCGCAATTTGGGTTCGCAGCAGGCTAAAAACTAGGTTTTTCCGATTGCGCTTGGATGGCGACTGAGCCAGTTCTGCTCAGCCGCACAGCGCCGCGCGGTAGTCGCCCGGCGTTGCGCCCAGGGCCGCGCGGAAGCGATTGCTGAAGTGGCTGGCGCTGGCGAAGCCGCAGGCCAGGGCGATTTCACCGAGTGGCAGGGCGCCGCCTGTGAGCAGTTGTTGCGCCCGCGCCAAGCGCCGGGCCAACAGGTAACGGTGCGGCGGAACGCCAAAACTTTCACGGAACATGCGCGCGAAGTGGTATTCGGACAGCGCGGCGAAGCTCGCCAGTTCGCCCAGGCTGATGGGGTCGGCCAGGTGTGCTTCGATATAGTCGATCAGTTGCCGCCGCAGGCGGGGCGCCAAGCCGCCTTTCAGACGCAGGCCTTCGCGCAGGCCAACCTGGTTGAGCAGGGCGTGGCTGAGCATTGCGTGGGCCAGGCTGCTGGTCAGCAGGCGCTCGCCGGGCTCGTCCCAGTTCAGCGCGGTCAGTTGGCGAAAGCGTAGGGCCTGCTGCGGGTCGTCGAGGAAGGTGCTTTCGCGCAACTGCAACTCGCGTGGTTCGCGGTCAAGCAGGCTGAGGGCGCCAAGGGCGAAGCGCTCGGGGCTGATATAGAGGTGGGCGAGACGGATTTCGCCATTGATCACCCAGGCCGACTCATGGCCGGCGGGTAGCACGCAGAGCTTGCCCGGCGCACCCTTGCTACCCGGACTCTCGCGGCGAAAGGTGCCGGTGCCGCCGGCCAGGTAGCAGGACAGGGTGTGGTGGCTCGGCCCCTGGTATTCGCGGGCGTCGTGGTGGTTGCTCCACAGCGCCGCGATCAGACCGTCGCCCAGCTCGGCGCAATGCTCGAGACGGGCATGCGGCGAGCTGCTCAGCGATTGGAATACCTGGATCTGTGCGAGTTGCGACATGGCCTGAACCCGCGCCGGCTGTGGCGCTCTAGTGGGCATATGCTAACGCGCGCGGGCGCCACTGCCAGCCCAGCGCGACAAATAAGCGCAAGTTTATGCAAGCTGGCTAGCCCGGGTACGGGCCAGACTCCTCGGCATCGTTCCGGGAGTTGCGTATGAACATCTCGCTTTATCTGCTCACCGTCCTGATCTGGGGCACCACCTGGATCGCCATCAAACTGCAAATGGGCGAAGTCGCCATCCCGCTGTCGATTGCCTATCGCTTCGCCCTGGCGGCGGTGCTGCTGTTCGCCATCTTGCTGCTCAGCCGGCGCTTGCAGAAGCTCGATGGGCGCGCGCAACTGCTGTGTCTGGCGCAGGGGCTGTGCCTGTTCTGCATCAATTTCATGTGTTTCTACACCGCCAGCCAGTGGATTCCCAGCGGGCTGATCGCCGTGGTGTTCTCCACCGCGACGCTGTGGAATGCACTGAATGCGCGGATATTCTTTGGTCATAAGGTTGCCGCCAATGTGCTGGCTGGCGGTGCTCTGGGCCTGGCGGGCTTGGCACTGCTGTTCTGGCCCGAGCTGGTCGACCACCACGCCAGCCAGGAAACCCTGATCGGCCTGGCTCTGGCGTTGTTTGGCACGCTGTGTTTCTCAGCCGGCAACCTGCTTTCCAGCCTGCAGCAGAAGGCCGGTCTCAGACCACTGACCACCAATGCCTGGGGCATGCTCTATGGCGCGCTGATGCTCACCGGTTATTGCCTGCTCAGCGCTTCGCCGTTCACCTTCGATACCAGCAGCCGCTATGTCGGTTCGCTGCTGTATCTGGCGATTCCCGGCTCGGTGATCGGCTTTACCGCCTACCTGACCCTGGTCGGGCGCATGGGCCCGGAGCGAGCGGCTTACTGCACCGTGCTGTTCCCGGTGGTCGCGCTGAACATCTCGGCCTTTGTCGAGGACTACCAGTGGACCTTGCCCGCATTGGCGGGGCTGGTATTGGTGATGCTGGGGAATGTGCTGGTGTTCCGTAAGCCCAAGCCATCGCCCCTCGTAGCGCTCGCTCGTTAGCAACGAAGGCCCTGGGTAGTGCTGGGCACTATTACCAATGCTTGAGCTGACGGTTCCAGATATACAGCAGCCTGGCGAAGACTCTGTAGGCGAACGTCACTCCGGGGCGAATGACCGGTAGGCGAACCAAGAAGCCCAGCCAGCGCTGCTTGGGCGTTTTCGCCCAGAGTTCGGCAAAGGCTTCGGTGCCAATATTGATATTCCCAGCTTCGTCCTTGAGGTACAGGCGCTCGCGAACTTCCTCTAAAGAAGCACCGACTTCCTTAACCGCCTCCGGGTGGTCGTGCACATCCACCCACTCGATATCGGTGATGCCACACGACTCCATGCGGCTTCTTTGTGAGTTGATCCCGGCTCTGCACACGGGGCAGGCGCCGTTGTAATACACCTTGGGTTTTGCTGGGGTACTCATGTAGCCCTCCAT
>JBOICE010000543.1:0-10536 GCA_050739815.1 Pseudomonas sp.
TAAGCCGGTTAAGGCGCTCCAATGCCTGCCTTGGATCCCAATGCTGTAAGTGGATCACATTGCCCTTAGTTCTGCTCATAACACCCATTGTTCCTTGGCTAATCCATGCCATGGTGGCAGTTTGATAGCTCTCTCTTACCGAGAGAGCCAAAAGCGTGCCAACCTCCACATCATCTCCCCAGCGGCCTCAGCGCCGGCCTTGAGCCAGTTCAGCGGTAGCTATGCGCAGCAAACTGACGTTTTTCGTCATCCGTTCGCGTACACACAGCGACCGCGCTCATTTTTTTGCTTGTAGCCATTGCGCCAAGCTACCGCCAAATAGCGCCACCTGTTCTTCATGCAGCATTTCCAGCGCCGCACGCAACCCCGGGTACCAAGCCTCATCCAATTGAGCCGGCAATAATCCCAGGCGCGGCAACGGCCACGGGCTGTGGCTGAGCAGCTGATGCAGGCTGTACTGCGTCAGATCGCGGCACAAAACCCAACCCCCACCACTGGCTCGACAGATCAGTTGCTCGCGCTCAAGGAAATCGAGGATCTCATCCCACTCATCCTCCGGTAGCTGCCAGCCCTGATTCTGCACATCGTCATGGCGTACCAATCGGCCGCCTAGCTGAGAGTCATGAAACACCCGCAACACCCCCAGCACCACCAACAATTTAGGTACGGCACGCCGCCGCCAATGCCGTGATGACGACAGATTGCACACCAGCTCGGCACCAAACAGCACGATCAACCAAGACAGGTAGATCCACAGCAGGAACAATGGCACGGTCGCGAAAGCGCCATAGATCAACTGGTAACCAGGGAAAAGACGGACATAGAGGCCGAACAACATCTTCGCCACTTCAAACAGCACCGCGGTAAACACCCCACCGAGTAGCGCATGTTTGAGCGGCACCCGGGCGTTGGGCACCGCTGCATAAATCAGCGTGAACGCCGCCACACTGGACAGCAATGGCATGAACCGCAACAAGGTCTGGGCTCCGATCACTGCATCCGGCCCGGAAATCAGTGACAGCGAAGTGACATAGGTACTCACCGCAAAGCCGGCGCCTAACAGCAGCGGGCCGAGACTGAGAATCGCCCAATACAGCAAGAAGCTGGATACGCCACGCCGCGGCTGGCGTACGCGCCAGATGGTGTTGAGCGCCTTTTCCACCGTCACCAGCATGGCAAAGGCGGTCACCGCGAGCAAAACCACACCGATCCAGGTCAGCTGTCGTGCCTGGATGGTGAAGTTTTTCAGATACTCCTGCACCGTTTCCCCGGACGAGGGCAAAAAATTGCGGAAGATAAAGTTCTGAATTTCCTCGCCAACCCCCTGAAAAGCCGGGATCGCGGACAGCATGGCGAAGGTCACCGTCATCATCGGCACCACCGCAAACAGGGTGGTGTAGGTCAGTGCTGCAGCGCTATTGGGCCCATGGTCGGCAAGAAAACGCCGCAGCAGAAAGCGCCAGAATTCCACAACATCATTGAAGCGTTGGCGCATGCCATCTCCTTAGCTATTGACGAACGCGGCATAACGCCACAGACCGCAAACCTTGCGCCCAGTTCAGACGGAGGCCCCGTCGCGGTTAGAATAGCCGCCACCTTACGCAAGATGCGACCCGCATATGACCGATCTGACGCTCTATCACAACCCGCGCTGCTCGAAATCCCGCGGCGCGCTGGAACTGCTCGAAGCCCGTGGCCTTGCGCCGACCCTAGTGCGTTATCTGGAAACCCCGCTGAGCGCCGCCGAACTGCAGGGCCTGCTGGGCAAGCTCAAGCTGTCGGCACGCCAGTTATTGCGCAGCGCCGAAGACGAGTACAAAACCCTGAACCTGGCAGATTCCAGCCTCAGTGAAGAACAACTGATCGCCGCCATGGTTGCTTACCCCAAGCTAATCGAGCGGCCGATTCTGGTCGTGGGTAATAAGGCGATCATCGGCCGACCACCGGAAAAAGTGCTGGAGATTCTGCCATGAGCCAGCCCTACATTCTGGTGCTCTATTACAGCCGCAACGGCGCCACCGCCGAGATGGCCCGACAGATTGCCCGCGGGGTCGAACTGACCGGCATGGAAGCACGCCTGCGCACTGTGCCGGCGGTCTCCACCGAGTGCGAAGCCGTTGCGCCAGCGATTCCGGCCGAGGGTGCGCTCTATGCCAGCCTGGATGATCTGAAGAACTGCGCCGGCCTGCTCTTAGGCAGCCCGACCCGCTTCGGCAATATGGCCGCGCCGCTGAAATACTTCCTCGACGGCACCAGCAGCCTCTGGCTGACTGGCGGACTGGTCGGCAAACCGGCCGGCGTCTTCACCTCCACCGCCAGCCTGCATGGCGGCCAGGAAAGCACCCTGCTGTCCATGCTGCTGCCGCTGCTGCATCACGGCATGCTGGTCAGCGGCCTGCCCTACAGCGAGTCGGCGCTGTTCGAAACCCGCGGCGGCGGCACACCCTACGGCGCCAGCCACCATGCCGGCACCGATGGCAAACGCCCGCTGGATGAACACGAGATCGCCCTGTGCCGCGTCCTCGGCCAACGCCTGGCACAGATCGCACAACGGCTGGAGAACAACCGTGGCTAAGACCCCGAAGCCCCTACCGGCCCTGAGTTGGCTAGCGCCACGCTTAGCCCTGAGCCGCGCGCTCAGCCTGCTCAGTTTTTCCGCTTTAGCGCTGTTACTGCTGGTCTGGAACCTGGTCTACGCCGACCTGCATGGCGCGCGCCCGTGGGTGATTTTGAGCATCGAACTGGCGCCCTTGCTGATACTCGCCCCCGGTTTGCTGCTCGGCAGCGCAAGGGCCCACGCCTGGACCTGCTTTGTGGTCAACCTGTACTTCATCAAAGGCGTGCTAGCCGCGTTTGACCCCAATCGCAGTCTACTGGGTTGGATCGAGGCACTGCTCAGCCTGACGCTGTTCTGCGCTGCGCTGCTCTATACCCGTTGGCGCTTCCAGCACGACCGTAAACTGGCGGGCGAGTAAGTCGTATCCCGGATCTAGTCAGCCCCGAAAATCAGGCGTTAAAGCGTCGCCAGCAAAGATCAACCCAGCCTTCAACACCGCAAGTGCGCGCAGCAGCTGTAAGCCTAGCTTTTACCACCCGAGGGTTTCTTTCAGAAAGGGAATGGTCAACTTGCGCTGCGCCTGCAAGGAGGCCTGATCCAACCGTTCCAGCAGCTCGAACAAGGCACTCATGCTGCGCGTACCGCGCGTAAGAATAAAACGGCCGACTTCGTCAGTCAGGTGCAGGCCACGCCGTGAGGCGCGCAGTTGCAGGGCGCGCAGCTTGTCTTCGTCGGACAGTGGCTGCAATTGGAAGACCAGCGCCAGGGTCAGGCGTGACTGCAAGTCTGGCAATTGCACCGGCAGTTCGCGTGGCGAAGCCGCGGCGGACAGCAACAATCTACGGCCACTGTCACGCAGGCGGTTGAACAGGTGGAACAGCGCCTCTTCCCACTCGGAACGCCCAGCAATCGCATCCAGATCATCCAGGCAGACCAGCTCGCACTGCTCCAGGTTGTCGAGCAGTTCCGGGCCGTAATCTGCCACCTCCGCCAATGGCAGATACACGGCTTGCTCGCCACGTTGTTCGAAGCGCAAACACGCAGCCTGCAACAAATGGCTACGGCCAACGCCATCACCACCCCAGAGGTAGATCAGGCTTTCCGCCCAGCCAGCTTCGGCCTCGCAGAGGCACTCGACATAGCCAAGTGCAGCGGCGTTCGCGCCGGGATAGTAGTTAGCAAAGGTGGCGTCATCGCGCAGACGCACACCAAGAGGGAGCTGAATCGGTTTCATGCAGGGCTGGGCGGTTCGTCGGAACCGCCGGTGGACTCTCGATAAAGAGTGGAAAGTTTATAGAAATCATGAGCATGACGCAGCAATACCATGATCACTGCGGCAACCGGCAGCGCTAATAGTACGCCAGTGAAGCCGAATAACTGGCCGCCCGCGAGAATTGCAAAGATCACCGCTACCGGGTGTAAACCAATGCGATCGCCCACCAACAACGGCGTTAACAGCATGCCTTCGAGCAATTGACCGACCAAAAAGACCGCAGCAATCCCCAGCAAGGGATAAAACTCACCGCCAAACTGAAACAGCCCAGCAGTGACTGCTGCACCAACTCCAACGACAAACCCCATATAGGGCACGATGCTGGCCAAACCGGCGAGCAGACCTATCAACAGCCCGAGCTCAAGGCCCACCAGCATCAAGCCGCTGGCATAGATCACACCCAGCGCCAGCATCACCAGCAACTGGCCACGCAAGAAGGCGCCCAATACTTCATGACACTCGCCAATCAATTGCACGATAAAGCCTTCACGGTTGCGGGGCAGCAGGCTGCGCAATTTGGCCACCATGACGTCCCAATCCCGCAGCAGATAAAAGCTCACCACCGGAATCAACAGGAAGTTCCCCAGCCAACCGAGCAACGCCAAGCTCGATGCGGTGGCCTGCGCTAGCACTGCCCCAACAATGTCAGTGGTCTTGCCCAGATGCTCGGAGAAAGCCGCCTTGAGTTGGTCGAAACGCCAGAAACCATCCGCCAGTCCCAGTCGCGCCTGCGCCCAAGGCAGGGCCGTATGCTGCAACCAATCCAGCATCTGTGGCGCCAGCTCATAGAGGCGCACCAACTGCCTGCCCAACATCGGTAGCAACACCAATAGCAGCGCCAGTAGAACCAAGCTGAACAGGCCGAACACCACGACGACAGCCCAGGTGCGCGAGAGCCTCCAGCGCTCCAACCGATCCACCAATGGATCGCCCATATAGGCCAGCAACACGCCAATCAGAAAGGGCGAAAGAATCGGGTGCAGCAGGTACAGCAGCCAACCGAGTAGAAACAGCCCGGCAATCCATAGCCAGTGACGTGAATCAGTCATGCCCAAAGCCTCGCAGCAGAAAATTTATCAAACCAAATTCAGGCTGACTGACTACCAGCGGTAATGCAGTACATCCGTACGCGGCTGTTGCATGGGGGCTGCAACGACAGCAGGAGCTTGCCCGGCCTCTACCGGTGCAGCCTCGGCCGGTATTTCCTGCAGATGCGCGAGGGCCAATTGCGCCCGCAATTGCTCAGTGCTGGCCTTGACCTGGTAGGTCAGACGCTCGCCTTCAACCTTCTGCAGTCGCGCATCGAAGGGCTCAAGCAAACGTTGCAGCTCTGCGTAACGGGCTAGATTGGCACCCTGCACTTCCAGCGTCAGGTTCTCGGACGCCCCTGGGGCCGCAACAAAGCGCGGTGCCAGGCGCTGGCTGATGGCCAAAAACAGCGCATCCGCCAGCGCATCTGCATCGGCGCCCTGGGCTGTGCCTTGCTCGCGGCTATCGCCCAGCCACAGGCGCCACTGTGCGCTCCACTGGCCCGCTTCCTCATGGGCATTCACCGCCAGCAAGGCATCCGCTGCATAGCGCTCGGAGGCCGAACGCAACGCATCGGGCTGGGTGGCCGCGAGGTTTTCCGCGGTAGCGACCAGTTGCTCATTCAAATCAGCCAGTGGCAGGCGTAGCGGCAAACCACGGTGCTGCGCAGCACGACGCAACGGCACTGCGCCGGCTTGGCCATCACCTACCAGACTGGCGCCTTCAGCGGCGCTATTCAGCCACCACGCCAGGATCGCCGGGCGATTGCTGCCCCATAGCGACAAGCCCGCCTGACGCAAGCTACGGTCGCTGCTGATCGGGTCGAAGTCGACTACCAGTAACTCCGGCGGGCCACTTTCGTAGCCGTATTGGCTAATCAGCTGTTGCGGGTCTTTGCGCAATTCGGCGAGGGCCGGACTACTCGGCGCCTTGCTGTCTCCGGTAAGGCGCAAAACCAGCGTGTCCAGCGCGCGGCTCAGCGCCGCGGCGCGCTCCTCGGGTTGCTGGCTGGCGACCGGCTCGCGCACCTGATACAGGTCGCCGACCGTTTCCGCCCACGAAGGCAAGCTAAGCAGCGACAGACACAGAGCAAACAGGCGAGCAAGCGGGCGCATGATTAAGTTCTCGATGGGCTGAAAGGCGGCATGAATGCCGCCGTTGAAGAGCTATACCTTAAACAGCCACCTCGACCCCGGCAACACCTGCCGAGTCCAGAGATAATCAGGGCCTGACAGGGACAGACCTTAAGAATGAGCTCAAGCGGTCGATAAATCTCCTGAACAAACTTTATCTAACTCCAATACCAACCCTACCGAGTTAGTTCGCAGGCGCATGCTCAAAGTGGAGGTTCCAAATGTCTATCAAACTACGCCTGCTCCTGTTGACGGGCACTGGTCTGCTCGCCGCATTGGTCATGAGCCTGGTCAGCTACCTGGGGAATACCCGCACGGCTGAAGCGGTGAATGACAACCAAGTCAGCCTGACAGCACTGCGCAATCATCTTGAAGCCGACATGATGCACGACGCTCTGCGCGCCGACGTGCTCTCTGCCATGCTGGTGGGGCTGGGTAAAAACTCAATGAGCAAAGCAGATGCCCAACGCGACACCGATGAGCATGCGGCGCACTTTCGTGAAATGCTCGACGATAATCTGAAGCTCCCGATCAACGCCGCCATCAAGGCAGGCCTGAACAAAGTCAAACCCAGCCTCGACACTTACATTACCGCTGCCGAACGCATCGTCGGACTTGCCCTCAACGACCCGGCGGCTGCGGAAAAAGAGCTTGCCAGTTTCAATGTCACTTTCACTCAACTGGAAGGCGACATGGCCGCCCTCAGCGAGCTAATCGAACAAAATACCCAGCTCACAAATGAAGGCACCCAAGAGGCGATCAGCACCGCCAATTTCGCCCTCGGGACTGTACTCATTGCGAGCTTGTTGCTGCTGGCCATCCAAGGTCTCTGGATCATTCAGAGCATCATGGGCCCATTGCAATCAGCCAGTCGGATTGCCGGCAGCATTGCCCGGGGCAACCTTGGCGAGCGCATCGCAGAGAATGAGCAGCAGAAGGATGAAGCCAGCGCACTGATTAGCAGCCTGGCCACCATGCAACGCGACTTGCGCGGCATGATTGAGGTGGTCCGCAGCAATGCCCACGGCGTAAGTGGCATCAGCCAGCAGTTGAGCAGTGGCTGCCATCAAGTTGCCAACAGCAGCCAGCAACAAAGCGCGGCCGCCAGCACAATGGCGACCGCTGCCAGCGAAATGACCGCCAGTATCGAGGAGATCACCCGTCACGCCGAACGCGCTCTGAATATGGCCAGCCAGGCCGAGCAATTGGCCAAGGATGGCGGTCAGGTGATCCACCAGGTGGTCAAGGACATGGATGGCATTGCCCGTTCGGTGCAGCAATCGGCGCACGTCATCCGCACCCTGGACAAAGAGTCAGAGCAAATTTTCAGCATCATTCAGGTCATCAAAGGCATCGCCGACCAAACCAACCTGCTAGCGCTAAACGCCGCCATCGAAGCTGCCCGCGCGGGTGAACAGGGTCGTGGATTTGCCGTTGTTGCCGACGAAGTTCGTAGTCTGGCCGGGCGAACCAGCGCCTCCACCCAGGAAATTGCCAGCATGGTCGAGCGCATCCAGCAAAGCACACGCGAAGCTGTCAGCAGCATGGAGGCAGGCGTCGCCCAGGTCGACAAAGGCATGGCGGTCACCGCCGACGTTGAGCGCGCCATCCACGAAATCCTCGAGGCCACCCTAAGTACCACTCAGTTGGTCAATGACATTACCCGGACTATCGGCGAGCAGAGCCTGGCCAGTAACGAAATCGCTCAACAGGTGGAAATGATTGCCAACATGTCTGAAGGCAATAACCGAGTGATCGGCCAGACGGCCACGGCCACCGATGAACTGTCCAGCCTGGCGGGTCAGCTATCGCTGTCGGTTGACCGCTTTCGCCTCTGACGCCCCTCGCGGCTGCGGCTGTTCGTCGGATCTGCCGCAGCTATCGCCTCTGCACCAGCGCCAGCCGACAGGCTCCGATGGCCGCCTGCCGGTAAGCCTGATAAAATCGCGCGCCTTCGCAGACCGGCTTCGGTACTACCCTAGTCCGAGTGAAACCTCGCAAGCGCAGCAGAGAAAGGCGAAAACAGGTAAACGGTGCTTTTCAGCCGGTTTTCAACTGAAATCTCTCGCGTAACTCGCTGCAGTGTTCACTTAACTTGACCCGGTCGATCCCCGAACATCCCGTTTAAAAGGTCTGGATCTATGAGCAAGCAACCTTCCATTAGCTACAAGGACGCCGGTGTGGATATCGACGCGGGCGAAGCCCTGGTCGAACGCATCAAAAGCGTGGCCAAGCGCACCGCACGTCCAGAAGTGATGGGCGGCCTGGGTGGCTTCGGCGCCCTCTGCGAGATCCCGGCCGGTTACCAGCAGCCGGTACTGGTTTCTGGCACAGACGGTGTCGGCACCAAGCTGCGCCTGGCGCTGAACCTGAATAAGCACGACAGCATCGGCATCGATCTGGTCGCCATGTGCGTCAATGACCTGGTGGTGTGTGGCGCCGAGCCACTGTTCTTCCTCGACTACTACGCTACCGGCAAACTCAACGTCGATACCGCCGCCCAAGTGGTCACCGGCATCGGCGCTGGCTGCGAGCTGGCGGGCTGCTCTCTGGTAGGCGGCGAAACTGCCGAGATGCCCGGCATGTACGAAGGCGAAGACTACGACCTGGCCGGTTTCTGTGTCGGTGTGGTGGAAAAAGCCGAGATCATCGACGGCTCCAAAGTGCAGGCCGGTGACGCGCTGATCGCCCTGCCCTCCTCCGGTCCGCACTCCAACGGTTATTCGCTGATCCGCAAGATCATCGAAGTCGCCGGTGCCGACATCGAAAACCTCCAACTCGACGGCAAGCCGCTCACCGAGCTGCTGATGGCGCCGACCCGGATCTATGTCAAACCGCTGCTCAAGCTGATCAAAGACACCGGCGCAGTCAAAGCCATGGCCCATATCACCGGTGGCGGTCTGCTGGACAACATTCCGCGCGTGCTACCGGAAGGAGCGCAGGCGGTAGTCGATGTGGCCAGCTGGAAACGCCCGGCAGTGTTCGATTGGCTGCAAGAGCAAGGCAACGTCGACGAAGTTGAAATGCACCGCGTACTCAACTGCGGCGTGGGCATGGTCATCTGCGTGGCTCAAGAGCAGGTCGAAACTGCACTGCAAACCCTGCGCGAGTCCGGCGAGCAGCCTTGGCTGATTGGTCGGATCGCCGCCTGCGCAGCAGACGCAGAGCGCGTGGTACTGAACAACCTGAAAGGTCACTGATGCCGGCACACTGCGATGTAGTTGTGCTGATCTCTGGCTCGGGCAGCAACCTGCAGGCACTGATCGACGCTACCCAGGCCGGTGAAAATCCGGCCCGGATTCGCGCGGTGATAGCCAACCGCGCCGACGCCTATGGTCTGCAGCGGGCGAAAGCCGCCGGAATCGACACGCAAGTGCTCGATCACAAAGCCTTTGCCGGCCGTGAGAGCTTCGATGCGGCGCTGATTGAGCTGATTGACAGCTTCGCGCCACAGCTGGTGGTGCTGGCAGGCTTTATGCGCATCCTCAGCCCAGACTTTGTACGTCACTACCAAGGCCGCCTGCTGAATATCCATCCCTCGCTACTGCCTAAATACAAAGGCCTGCATACGCATCAGCGGGCGCTGGAGGCTGGCGACAATGAGCATGGCTGCAGCGTGCACTTTGTCACCGAGGAACTCGATGGCGGCCCTCTGGTCGTACAAGCTGTAATCCCGGTACTGTCGGATGACTCGCCGGAAAGCTTGGCCGAACGTGTGCATGTGCAAGAACACTACATTTACCCGTTGGCCGTGCGTTGGTTTGCCGAAGGCCGCTTGCGTCTTGGTTCGCACGGAGCAATGCTGGATGGCCAGTCTTTATCGGCCACTGGCCACCTGATTCGAACCTAGGAGACTCTATGCGTCGCGCCCTGCTGTTCGTCCTCGCCGTGCTTACCCTGCCGGCGCAGGCCCTGGAGCTCAAACCCTTCTCCGCCAGTTACACCGCGGACTGGAAACAGCTGCCCATCAGCGGTACCGCCGAGCGGAGCCTCAAGCGCCAAGACAATGGGCGCTGGCTGCTCAACTTCGAAGCCTCCATGCTGGTCGCCAGCCTCATCGAAGAGAGCACCTTCCGCATCGAAAATGACACCTTCATGCCGTTGACCTACCACTACGACCGTAGTGGCCTGGGCAAAAGCAAAGAGGTGGAGTTCGATTTTGACTGGGCCGCGAAGCAAATAATCGGCACAGACCGCGGCGAGCAAATCTCCCAGCCACTCAACCGTGGCCTGCAGGACAAGTCGACCTATCAACTGGTGCTCCAGCATGATGTGGCAGCCGGCAAAAAGAGCATGAGCTACCAGGTGATCGATGGCGACGATATCGAAACCTATGACTTCCGTGTACTGGGCGAAGAAACCGTTCGCACCAAGGCTGGCTTGGTCGATGCCATCAAGGTCGAGCGCGTGCGTGACCCTACGCAGAGCAGCCGCAAAACCGTGCTCTGGTTCGCCAAGGACTGGGACTATCTGCTGGTGCGTCTGCATCAAGTAGAGAAGGACGGCAAGGAATATCAGATCATGCTCAAAGACGGCTCGGTGGA
>JBOICE010000544.1:0-8628 GCA_050739815.1 Pseudomonas sp.
TTCTCTTTAACCGAAGGACGATGCGCAGTGTTCTTACGGTCGCCACGGCGATCGCTATCTTCATTGCGAGTCTTGTCCGGACGGCGCGGCTCATCTTTTTTGCGCTCATCCGCCGCCGGAGCAACAACCGGTGGCAACTCAACTGCCGCAACAACGGCAGTGACGTCTCGAACCACTTCGGCTTGAGCTGCGGACTGGGCTGGAGTGCTAGCCTGACGGCGCGCCTCCTCTTCAGCCTGACGCTTGGCTTCTTCGGCAGCCTTCAGGCGCGCTGCTTCTTCCGCAGCGCGCTGCTCTTCCTGCTCACGCTTCTGTTCGGCTTCAATTTCTTCCGAGCTGCGCTTAACGAAGGTTTTCTTCTTGCGCACTTCAACACTGATAGTTTTGCTACCGGCGACGCGCAGAGTGCTCGTGGTCTTGCGCTGCAAGGTAATCTTGCGCGGTTCTTCAACCTTTTCGCCGTGACTTCCTTTGAGATGCGCCAATAAGGCCTGCTTCTCGTTATCGGTCACAACTTGCTCGGCGCTGGTGTGCGGCAAACCCGCCTCACGCATCTGCAGCAGCAGGCGCTCTACCGGTGTGTCGACCACTTGGGCCAGTTCTTTCACCGTGACTTGCGTCATGCACTTCTCTCCTCAGGCCGCGAACTTACTCGAACCAATGGGCTCGGGCGGCCATGATCAACTTGCCGGCACGCTCAGCGTCGATACCGTCGATGTCGAGCAGGTCGTCAATCGACTGCTCGGCCAGGTCTTCGCGGGTAATCACGCCGCGCACTGCCAGTTCATGCGCAAGCGCCTTGTCCATACCCTCGAGTGAGAGCAGGTCGTCGGCGGGATGAGCGTCTGCCAGCTTTTCTTCTGTAGCGATGGCTTTAGTCAGCAAGCGATCCTTGGCGCGAGCACGCAGCTCGGTGACGATGTCTTCGTCAAAGCCTTCGATGCTGAGCATTTCTTCCATCGGCACATAGGCGATTTCTTCCAGGCTAGTGAAGCCTTCTTCCACCAACACCTGCGCCAACTCCTCATCGACTTCCAGCTCGTCGATGAATTGCTGCAGGATGTCGCCAGTTTCAGCTTGTTGCTTCGCCTGAATATCCGCTTCGGTCATCACGTTCAGCGTCCAACCGGTCAACTGGCTGGCCAAACGCACGTTCTGACCGCCACGGCCAATAGCCTGAGCCAGGTTGTCTTCGCCAACGGCGATGTCCATAGCATGGGCATCCTCGTCAACGATGATGGCTGCGACTTCGGCCGGTGACATGGCGTTGATCACGAACTGAGCAGGGTTGTCATCCCACAGCACGATATCGACACGCTCACCGCCCAACTCACCCGACACAGCTTGTACACGCGACCCGCGCATGCCAATGCAGGCACCCTGCGGGTCGATGCGCTTGTCTTTGGAGCGCACGGCAATTTTGGCGCGCGAACCCGGATCACGGGAGGCGGCCATCACTTCGATCAACTCTTCAGCGATTTCCGGTACTTCGATACGGAACAACTCGATCAGCATTTCCGGCGCAGTACGCGACAGAATCAGTTGTGGGCCGCGGTTCTCGGTGCGAATTTCTTTCAGCAAGGCGCGTACACGGGCACCAACGCGGAAAGTTTCACGCGAGATGATGTCTTCGCGAGCCAGCAGTGCTTCAGCGTTATTACCCAGATCAACGATGACGTTGTCACGGGTCACTTTCTTCACGGTGCCGGAAATGATTTCACCAAGCCGCTCGCGGTAAGCCTCAACCACTTGAGCTCGCTCAGCCTCACGAACCTTTTGCACGATCACCTGTTTGGCGGTCTGCGCAGCGATACGACCAAATTCGATCGATTCGATCTTCTCTTCGATCACGTCGCCAATCTTGGCATCCGGCTTTTGCTCCTGCGCCTCATCGAGCGTCAGTTCAGAAGCCAGATTAAGTAGCGACTCATCGTCGACCACGGTCCAGCGACGGAAGGTCTCGTAGTTACCCGTGTGGCGGTTAATCTCCACACGCAACTCAACCTCAACGTCAAAACGCTTTTTGGTCGCAGTGGCCAGAGCCAGCTCCAGCGCTTCAAAAATAACGCCGGCCGGTACGCCCTTTTCGTTGGACACCGACTCAACAACCAGCAGTACTTCTTTGCTCATCGTACGCCTCGCCTTTCGCAATCCATTGGATCCGCGGGATCCGCGTCTCAGTCAAAACTGGGAACAATATTGGCCTTGTCGATCGAATCGATCGGCAACAGATATTCGTGATCATCAACCAGCACCACGACGTCCTGTTCCTCTACTCCGCGGAGGAGGCCCTGAAAGTTACGTCGCCCATCAAAAGGCGCACGCAACTTGATCTTCACTTGCTCACCGGCATGCGCAGCGAACTGTTCAATAGTGAACAGAGGCCGATCCATGCCAGGAGAGGACACCTCAAGGGTGTATTCACTACTGACTGGGTCCTCGACATCGAGAACGCCACTCAACTGGCGGCTAACCTTCTCGCAGTCTTCTACGAGAATGCCATTGGCATGATCGATATAGACCCGAAGCAGAGAATGCCGCCCCTGGGACAAGAACTCGATACCCCAGCATTGATAGCCAAGAGCTTCGACTACTGGGGCCAACAAGGCCTGCAACTCTTCTAGCTTGCTCGACACCTGAACCCCTCGCGCATGCTGTGGAAATAAAAAATGGGCGAAACGCCCACCCCTTTAAAACTGCTAATAAACGCCAGCAGAACTGACAGCCCAGCTAGCAAAAAGCCCCTGAAAAGGGGCTCCGCTACAACTGGTTGCGGGGGCTGGATTTGAACCAACGACCTTCGGGTTATGAGCCCGACGAGCTACCAGACTGCTCCACCCCGCGCCAAAGCTGGGGCCGAAGTATACGGCTGAACCTTGCCAAGGGTCAATCTAACCCCCAGCAACAAGAAAGCCCGCTTACAGCGGGCCTTCTTGTTTAATTGGTACCGAGGAGGGGACTCGAACCCCTACAGCCTATGGCCACTACCACCTCAAGGTAGCGTGTCTACCAATTCCACCACCTCGGCAAAACTCTTTTACTTCTGCTCTTGAGCTTGAGGTACGTCAGCCGCGTTAGCCGCAGGCTTTTGCTCTTCGAGTACCGGCACATCTTCAGCGGCCGGCTTTTCTTGCTTCACTTCCAGAACCGCCGGATCAGGCAAACCAACCTGAGTCAACGCTTCAGCCTTTTCCTTAGCAAAGAAGCCTAAGCCCAAGCTAGTAATGAAAAAAGCGGCTGCAAGTATAGCAGTAAAGCGACTAAGAAAGGTAGAGGAACCTTGGCTACCAAATACAGTTGCCGAAGCACCAGAACCAAAAGAGGCACCAGCATCCGCCCCCTTACCCTGCTGCAGCAGAACTAGCGCAACAACACCCAGCGCCGCCAACAGATGCAAAACCACAACGACAGTTTCCAGCATTTCTTCAGCTTCCTGCGGCGCGACAAATCGCACCAAACTCATCCGCATTCAGAGAGGCCCCACCAATGAGCCCCCCATCGATATCCGGCATGCCGAACAATTCAACCGCATTGGCCGCCTTAACACTGCCGCCATAAAGAATCCTTACGCCGCGCGCCACTTCGGCGTTTTCTGCCGCCAGTTGCGCACGAATAGCCGCATGCACTTCCTGCGCCTGCTGCGGCGATGCCGTCAGCCCAGTGCCAATCGCCCAGACAGGCTCATAAGCGACAACCGCACTAGCAAAGGCGCCAACACCTAACTCTTCGATAACACTGCCGAGCTGTCGCCCGACCACCTCAAGAGTCTTGCCCGCCTCACGCTGCTCAAGGCTCTCACCAATGCACAGCACCGGGATCAGCCCACAAGATTGCGCAGCGGCAAATTTACGACTCAGCAACTCATCACGCTCACCGAGAATCAGGCGTCGCTCCGAATGACCAATCAACACCAGCGTACAACCGGCATCAGCCAATTGACTTGGCGCAACCTCACCCGTCAAGGCGCCCTGCATTGGCTCGACCGCACAATTCTGCGCACCGACAGCAATTGACTTGCCATCCAGGCCAATCATCACCTGATTGATGTACAGGCAGGGCGGAAAAACCGCAACTTCGACGCCACTTGGCAAAGCCAAAAGACGAAGACCCTTGATCAACTCAGCGACGCTGGCGCGGGTACCGTGCATTTTCCAGTTACCAGCAACCAAGGGGCGACGCATGCTCTACCTCGTCGATCAAAGTGGGCGCAGATGTTACCCAAGAGCTTCTGGACTGGCAAGCCGAATCAGGCACAGACTTCAGTAACTACTTTAGCCAATTCATCGGCATAGCAACGCACCAAGGTCTCATCGTCACCTTCGACCATGACCCTGACCAGCGGCTCGGTACCGGATTTACGCAGCAGAACGCGCCCTCGCCCGCCCATACGCTCAGTAACCCGCGCACAAGCATCCTGCACAGCTGGGTGCTCAACCGGATTTTGACTACCAGCAAAGCGCACATTGACTAACACCTGCGGACACTTACGCAGGCTTTGCCGCGCCTCAGCCAGGCTCTGCTCGCGACGCTTGAGCGCCAGCAGAACCTGCAAGGCCGCAATAATCGCATCGCCAGTCGTGGTGTGCTGGAAACACACGAGGTGCCCCGAGTTTTCGCCACCTAACTGCCAATTGCGCTCCAGCAACTCGCTAATCACATAGCGATCGCCCACTTTCGCCCGAACAAAGGGGATACTCAGATCGGCCAGCGCCAACTCCAACCCCAAATTACTCATAAGGGTACCGACCACCCCCCCCTGCAACTTGCCGCGCTCGTGCAGATCACGCGCAATGATGAACAGCAACTCATCGCCATCCACTACCGCACCGGTATGATCGACCATCAACACACGATCGGCGTCACCATCAAAGGCAATACCCAAATCCGCCTGTTGCGCCACAACGGCGGCTTGCAAAGCAGCCATATGAGTCGAGCCGCATTCATCGTTGATGTTCAAGCCGTTCGGCTGCGCAGAAAGTACCGACACCTGCGCGCCCAACTCACGGAACACGCTCGGAGCGACCTTATAGGCCGCACCATGGGCGCAATCGACAACCAACTTGAGACCAGCGAAATCCGTACTGCTCGGCACGCTGCTTTTGCAGAACTCGATATAACGACCCGCAGCATCGTTGATCCGCGAAACCTTGCCCAATTGTGCCGACTCAACCACGCTCATCGGGGCATCGAGCAACTCTTCGATCATTTGCTCGACTTCGTCCGGCAACTTCATGCCCTGCCCCGAGAAGAACTTGATGCCGTTGTCATCGTGCGGATTGTGCGAGGCACTAATGACTATTCCGGCCTCAGCATGAAAGGTACGAGTCAGATAAGCGATAGCCGGCGTCGGCATCGGCCCCAACAACATTACGTCAGCGCCGGCTGCGGACAACCCCGCCTCCAGCGCCGACTCAAACATATAGCCGGAAATCCGCGTGTCCTTACCGATCAATACGCGGCAAGCACCCTGGCTGCGAAAAGCCATGCCAGCAGCCCAACCCAGTTTGAGCATAAAATCGGGAGTAATCGGAAATTCACCGACACGACCACGAATGCCATCGGTGCCAAAATATTTTCTGCTCATAAACGCTCCGCCTTTCTTATTCTGCCGTTTCCACAGCAGTGATCATGCGTACGACATCAACCGTTTCAGCCACATCATGCACACGCAGAATGCGCGCCCCTTTGGCTACAGCCAAGGCGGCCAAGGCCAAACCACCGTATAAACGCTCGCCCACCTCACGGCCCAACGCCTGGCCGATCATGCTCTTACGCGAAACACCGACCAACAATGGCCGGCCCAGCGCATGCAAGACCTCCAGATGCTTGAAGAGGCTTAAGTTGTGCTCCAGCGTTTTGGCAAAACCAAACCCCGGATCGAGGATCACTCGCTCGGCGCCAACGCCCGCCGCCGCACAGGCAGCCAGCCGCTCCATCAGAAAATCACGGACCTCGCCCAGTAAGTTCACATAGTGCGGATTTTGCTGCATGTTGCCCGGCTCTCCACGCATATGCATCAAACACACTGGCAGACCACTAGCGACCAGCGCCTCCAAGGCTCCATCGCGCCGCAGTGAGCGCACGTCATTGATCAGCCCCGCACCAAGCCGAGCGGCTTCTCGCATGACCGCAGGCGTTGAGGTATCTACCGAGACGATCACATCCAGCTCACGCGCAATGGCCTCAACTACCGGAGCGACTCGCTCGAGCTCCTCAACCGGCGACACCGCACGAGCCCCCGGCCGAGTGGACTCCCCACCCACGTCAATCAGAGCTGCGCCAGCGGCAGCCATAGCCGCAGCATGCCTCAGTGCGGCATCTACGCGACTGAAACGCCCGCCATCGGAAAATGAATCAGGAGTGACATTCAGGATGCCCATCACTTGCGGGCGACTTAAATCAAGAAACCGGCTGCCACACGGCAGCCGGTTTGGGTATTGCGCTAGAGACATGTCAAGCCTTAATGCTCGGCGGCCGGCCCACCAATGGGCTTTTCAGGGATATCGACTTCATCCAGCCTGCCCACCGGCACACCGGAATCATCCCCGCCATCTTGCCAGTCACGCGGCTCGCGCGGCACGCGGCCACTCATAATGTCATCGATCTGCTCAGCATCGACAGTTTCATACTTCATCAGGGCTTCAGCCATCGCATTCAGCTTGTCGCGATTTTCCTCTAACAGGCGCTTGGCCGTGCCATAGCACTGATCGATGATGCTACGAACCTCCTGATCGATCATCTTGGCAGTTTCGCCAGATATATTGCTGTGCTGACTACCCATGCTGCGCCCAAGGAACACCTCACCCTCTTCTTCAGCATACATAAGCGGACCGAGCTTCTCGGACAACCCCCACTTAGTCACCATGTTCCGGGCAATCTGACTGGCACGCATGATGTCGTTCGAGGCCCCAGTGGTGACACCATCGAAGCCCAGCGTCATCTCCTCGGCAATACGACCACCGTACAAAGAGCAAATCTGACTGATCAACGCACGCTTTGACAAGCTGTAACGATCCTCTTCCGGGAGGAACATCGTCACACCCAAAGCACGACCACGCGGGATAATCGAGACTTTGTAAACCGGGTCATGCTCCGGCACCAAACGTCCAACAATGGCGTGGCCAGCCTCATGGAACGCGGTATTGAGCTTCTCTTTTTCGGACATGACCATGGATTTGCGCTCAGCACCCATCATGATTTTGTCTTTCGCCAGCTCAAACTCCTTCATTTCAACCAGGCGCTTGCCAGAGCGAGCAGCGAAGAGCGAAGCCTCATTGACCAGGTTGGCCAAGTCAGCCCCCGAGAAGCCCGGTGTACCACGGGCAATTACTGCCGGCTTGACGTCATCGCCCATCGGCACTTTGCGCATATGGACTTTCAGAATCTGCTCGCGACCGCGAATATCCGGCAAGCCGACCACGACCTGGCGGTCGAAACGACCCGGCCGCAACAGGGCCGGGTCCAAAACATCAGGACGGTTGGTGGCGGCGATCACGATGATGCCGTCATTCATTTCAAAGCCATCCATTTCGACCAACAACTGGTTGAGAGTCTGCTCACGCTCGTCGTGACCGCCGCCCATGCCAGCACCACGATGGCGACCAACGGCATCGATTTCATCAATGAAGATGATGCACGGAGCATGCTTCTTGGCCTGTTCGAACATGTCACGAACACGTGACGCCCCGACACCGACGAACATCTCGACAAAATCGGAACCGGAGATGGTAAAGAACGGTACCTTGGCCTCACCGGCGATAGCCTTGGCCAGCAAGGTTTTACCGGTACCCGGCGGACCGACCATCAGTACACCGCGCGGAATTCGCCCACCCAGGCGCTGGAACTTACCCGGATCGCGGAGAAACTCGACAAGTTCCCCAACCTCTTCCTTGGCCTCATCGCAGCCTGCGACGTCAGCCAAAGTCGTCTTGACCTGATCTTCCGAGAGCAGCCGTGCCTTGCTCTTGCCAAAGCTCATCGGCCCGCCTTTACCGCCCGCACCGCCCTGCATCTGGCGCATGAAGAACATGAAGACGGCAATGATTACCAAAATCGGGAAGCTGGCGACCAGCAATTGCGTCCAGATGCTCTGTTGCTCTGGCTTTTTGCCCTCGACAACCACGTTGTTGTTGATCAGATCGCCGATCAAACCACGATCTTCAATCATCGGGCGCACAGTGGTGAAAGGCTTGCCATCGGTACCAACACCACTGATGGTGTAGCCCTCGATGGTTACTCGCTGAACCCCGCCATCCTTGACCTGCTCGATAAATTGCGAGTAGTTCAGTGTCTGCGGCTCGCTCGGGCTGGAGAAATTGTTCATCACTGTCACCAGGACGGCGGCAATGATTAGCCACAAGATTAGGTTCTTTGCCATATCGTTCAATTAGCTACCCTCTGAAGCCGGCTGACGGCGCAGCCGTGCCTCGCATGATATTCACCGGCCTAACTTACTACATAACCTACACATCTGCAGGCGCCGTCTGTAACCCTTTGTGAAACCTAGACTACACGATGTTCATCCAGGTCAGGCAGGACAGCCGATTGGAAAAAACTATCGGGCACCCTGAAAGTCACCGGCCTGAAGCCTTACTCACCGCGATAACCCCTCGCCAGCAAGTACTGCTC